>JAJYDP010000492.1 GCA_021777365.1 Chloroflexota bacterium
GAAGCTGGCCGCCTTCCGCCGCACCGCGCAGGAGCTCGGCGTGCGGCTCCGCCCCTTCGTCGAGCTGGCGCGGCGGACACGAGGGACCGGGCCGGCAGTCTAGCCGGCGGCGGCCGGGTGTTCCCGGACTGGATCAGCGGCCCCAGATCTCGCCGGAGCGAGTCGCCGCCACCATGCCCGCCCGATCGCGAGCGTGCTCGCCGTGCGGGCGCCCACCACCCCGTACCGGTGCCCGGCCGGGACGAGCGTGCCGAGTCAGCCGGGATTCCGGCAGGCGATGATGCCGACGATCGCGGTGCCCATCACCGCGCCGTACCAGCCGGGGCGGAAGCCGCGCAGGAGAACCATGGGTGCGGCCACGGCGTTCTCCGTGGCGAGCAGGGCTGCGTCCTGCGCGCTACGCCTCCGAGAGCCAGACCGCGATGTCGCCGGCCGAGGGGATGCGGCCATAGCTGCGGATCACCCCGTCGATGACCAGCCCGGGGGTGGAGAGGATGCCGCGGCGCGCGATCTCGCGGTAGTCGGTGACCTTGACGATCTCGGCCTCCACGCCTGCCATCGCCATCGCGTCGCGGGCGTTCGCCTCGACGCGCTTGCAGTTGGGGCAGCCGGGCCCCAGCACTTCGATCTTCCGCACGGGGCGACTCCTTTCGCGGTCAGTGGATGAGGGCGTTGAACAGGTAGCCGATGCAGAGGATCCCGACGGTCACCACGCCGGCGAAGGCCGCGATGAGCTGGGGCTTGATGACCTTCCGCAGGATGATGAACTCGGGCAGGCTGATGGCGGTGATGGCCATCATGAAGGCGAGCGTGGTGCCCAGCGGCAGGCCCTTGCCGAGCAGCGCCTGGACGATCGGGATGGTGCCCGCCGCGTTCGAGTAGAGCGGGATCGCGAGCAGCACCACGATGGGCACCGCGAACGGGTTGGAGCGCCCGCCGATGGCGGCCACGAGATCGGTCGGGGCGTAGCCGTGGATGAGCGCGCCGATGCCGATGCCGAGGAGCAGGTACGGCGTGATCTTGCGTACCAGGTCGACGGTGTAGCGCCAGGCATCGCGGAGCCGGTCCTCCCAGGTCAACCGGACCTCGATGGTCGCGCCGCCCGTGCCCTGCAGCTCCCAGACGTACGGCTCGACGTAGCGCTCCAGGTGCAGGGCGCCGATCGCGAGTCCCCCGGCGATCGCCACCACGAGCCCGGCCGCCACGTACACCAGCGCGATACCCGGCCCGAAGAGGCCCCACAGCAGGACCAGGGCGACCTCGTTCACCACCGGCGAGCTGATGAGGAAGGCGAACGTGACCCCGAGCGGGATGCCCGCCTCCACGAAGCCGATGAAGAGCGGCACCGCCGAGCACGAGCAGAACGGGGTGACGATGCCGAACGCGGCGGCCGCCACGCTGCCGGCGAACGTCCCCCTCCCCACCAGCGCCGCCCGCACCCGTTCCGGCGGGAAGAAGCCCCGGATGAGCGTGACCACGGTGACGATGCCGAGCAGGAGCAGGAACACCTTGGGCACGTCGGCCAGGAAGAAGTCCACCGCCCCGCCCAGGTGCGAGCCGCGCTCGAGGCGCAGCAGGTCGTAGCTCAGCCAGTCGGCGAGCGGGCTCTCCGCGAACCAGGCGACGAGCCAGGCGACGACGGCGGTGACGACGATCATGGGGAGCGGCGGCCGCGGCCGACGGACGGCGAGGGTGGTCATCCGAGCACGTCCCGAAGGGCAGCCTCGGCGGCGGCACAGGCCGCTTCGTCGCGCTCGTAGTAGACGCGTCGCGAGTCTGCGCCTGCGCGCGTGGGCCGCACGAGGTCGGCCTCCCGCAGCCGCGCGAGATGGTTGCTCACGTTGTTCTGCCGCTCGCCCAGGATGGCCGCCATCTCGCACACGCAGTAGGGGCCGTCGCGCAGGAGCCGCAGGATGCCCATCCGGGTTCGGTCGGCCAGCAGGCCGGCAACGGCCAGGGACGCCTGGATGTCGGGGGCCGGTGAGTCGAGTCGAAGGTCCGGCAGGACCGGCAGTTCAGTACGCATGGGCGCCTCCCTGCGCGTGCGGGGCGATGAACCGGTCAGATGGCATCTGAGGTCAGCATCTCAGCGGCCAGTGTGTCAAGCGTTGCTGTGATGACCCAGTGGCACCTGGCCCTGCGAGGGCACGCCCTCTGGCCCTCCACCTGGACCGCCGCCGGGAGCCTCCCGGAACCACGGTTCGTCGCCGACATGAAACCCTGCCCCACCTCGCTGCGCTCGGGTGCCGACACTCAGCGCCGCCAGACCTCGCCCGTGGCCAGCGCCCGCAGGGTCCCGACCGACACCACCGCCCAGAACACGAGCAGCAGCAGGAAGAGCGCGAGCGCCGCGCCCTCCAGCCAGCCCATGTGCCAGCCGCGCGCGAGCGCGACGGTGCTCGCCGTGTAGGCGCCCAGGGGGAAGGTGAAGGCCCACCAGCCCAGCCCGTAGGGGAACTGGCCGCGGCGCAGGTAGGCCGCCAGGAGCAGGATCGCCGAGGCCAGCCACCAGAGGCCGAAGCCCCACAGGGTGGCCGCCGTCAGCGAGGAGAGCGTGCCCACCACGGGCGCCGCGGTGCCCCACATCGGTGCCCCGGCCTGGGCGAGGCGCAGCAGGGCGAGGCTCCCCACGCCGATCGGCCCGAGACCGATCCAGAGCGACGGCGCGAGCGGCGCGGCGGGAAGCGGATGGAAGATCAGCCGGTCGTACAGCAGCGAGGCCACCAGCAGGAACAGCACGAAGCCCATGCCCCAGAAGGCGTAGCCGGCGAAGAGGAGCGAGGGCGCGTCCGCCGGCGCCACGTGCGGCAGGAGGGGCAGCACGGCGAGCGGCACCACGATGTTGACCACCGGCGGCATGAACCAGGCCCCGTTCGAAACCTCCGGGCCGACCGGGTGCGTGACGAAGAGCAGGTGCGCGAAGATCACGCTCACCGCGAAGGCCAGCACGATCCCCACCGCGGCGAGGATCCCGACCGCAAGGGCGACGTCGCCCGGCGCGCCGATCGAGGGTCCCACGGTGGCGATCCCCACCGCCAGCACGAGGATGCCGCCCGGGAAGGTCGCGTACAGGGCACCCGCCACGGGGCTCTGCAGGTCCGCGAGCGCGGCGTCGGGATGCTGCAGCCAGCGCGCCACGTACGGGACACCGAGGACGACCGCGAGCAGGGCGGCGAGGGCGACCATGCCGACGCCGACGGCGTGCGGGAGTTCGCCCAGGCCCGCGAGCTGGCCCGGGTTCTGGTAGGCGAGGATGCCGACGATCGCGGTGCCCATGACCGCGCCGTACCACCCGGGGTGAAATCCCCGCAGGCGGACAGACGGCGCGGCCACGGCATCGCCGGGCGCGAGAACGGTGGTGGACACGAGACAACCTCCGATGAGACTGACGGACGACGACGGCGTGCGAAGGGTCGGTCAGGGCGGCGATGGGCAGCCATGACGGGCGGCGCAGGGCCGGCGGCGGCGTGGTCGAGTGCGCATCAGAGGAGATCCAGCGCCATCTTGGCGGCGATCACCCAGAGCAGCACCCCGACGATGCGCTTCAACTGCGGCCCGGTCAGGCGTGTCTGCATGACGTGGGATCCGACGAGTGACCCCGCTGCGGCGAGAACCGCCATCGTGAGCGTGAACCGCGGGTCCACGCCGCCCAGGGCGGCGTGGCCGGCAAACCCCGACAGCGAGGAGAAGAAGACGGCGAGGGCTGTCGTCCCGGCCGCGATCTTGGGCTCCAGGCCGAGCCATGTGAGCCCGGGCAGGATGACGTTGCCCCCGCCCACGCCGAGCAGGCCGCCCAGGAATCCGGCCACCCCGCCCACCCCGGCGCCCACGCCCGCCTCGGTTGCCCGCGAGGCCACGCGGCGCGCCGTCCGGGCCCGGTAGAAGAGCATCATGGCGCCGGCGAAGACGAGGAAGCAGACGAACAGCGCGAGCAGCACGCGGCGGTCGACGCTCGCCGTGAGGCGGGCGCCGAACGGGGCCAGGATCACCGCGGCGAGGAGCACCGGCACGCCCGCGCGCCAGTCGATGAGCCGACCGCGCCAGTAGGCGACCGTGGCGGCCGAGAGGCTTACCGCGTTCAGGAGGAGCGCGGTCGAACTCGCCTGGGCCAGCGGCACGCCCAGGTAGTAGAAGAGCGGCACGAAGAGGAAGGCGGCACCGAGACCGGCCATCGCCATGACACCCGAAAAAAGGAAGACGGCGGCGCCACCGACCGTGTAGAGGACCATGCCGGGTTCCGTTCAGCCTGCCCGGCTCAGCGCGGATAGCCCGAGCACGCGCCGCAGACGACGCGGCCGTCGGCGACCCGCGCGTACGGTTCGGCGACCAGCTCGCCGCAGGAGGGGCAGACGACGAAGCGGACGACCTCCTCGGGCTCGCTCCAGTCGCGTGCGTCGACCGGGCCGATCGTCATGACGTCGTCCTCGGGCGCGTCCCACACGAGGTGCACCACCTCCAGCTGCTCCTCGTCGGGGATCTGCGAGGCCGGCACACCGGCGGCGC
>JAJYDP010000493.1 GCA_021777365.1 Chloroflexota bacterium
TGCGTCATGAGCGCCTCGGAGTTGGTCGCCTTCTGCAGCGGCATGATCTCCGTGAGTGGCTCCCGGCTGATCACCACGCCGGCCGCGTGGGTGGAGGCGTTGCGGGCCACCCCCTCGACCTGCTGTGCGAGCTCGACCAGGCGATGGACCTGCGGATCGCTCTCGTACATCGAGCGCAGCTCGGGGGCCTGCCCGATGGCCTCCTCGAGCTTGATGCCGAGCTGGTTGGGCACCGCCTTGGCGATGCGGTCGACGTCGCCGTACGGCATGCCGAGCACGCGACCCACGTCCCGCAACGCGGCGCGCGCCAGCATGGTGCCGAACGTGATGATCTGGGCCACGCGGTCCGAGCCGTACTTGTGCGTGACGTAGTTGATGACCTCGTCCCGGCGGGCGTCCTCGAAGTCCATGTCGATGTCGGGCATCGTCACGCGGTCGGGGTTCAGGAAGCGCTCGAACGGCAGCTCGTAGTGGATCGGGTCGACCGGCGTGATGCCGAGCGTGTGCGTCACGATCGAGCCGGGCGCGCTCCCCCGGCACGTGGTCGCGATCCCCTGCTCCCGGGCGAAGCGCGTGAAGTCCGCGACGATCAGGAAGTAGCCCGCGTAGCCCATGCGGCAGATGACGTCCAGCTCGTAGTCGAGCCGATCGCGGATCTCCCGGGTGACCACCGGGTATCGCTCGCGGAGGCCGCGCTCGCACTCGACGCGCAGCCAGGATTCCACGGTGTGCCCGTCGGGGACCGGGAAGTCCGGCAGCCGCAGGCGACCGAACTCGAGGGTGAGATCCACCATCTCGGCGATCCGCCGCGTGTTCGCGAGCGCTTCGGGCACCTCGCCGAAGCGCGCCTCCATCTCCGCCGCGCTCTTGAGGTAGAACTCCTCGCTCTCGAACCGCATCCGGTTGGGCGTGTCCAGGTTCGATGCGGTGCCGATGCAGAGGAGCACGTCGTGCGCCTCGGCCTGCGTCCGCCGGACGTAGTGGAGGTCGTTGGTCGCGACCAGGGGCAGTCCCATCTCCGGGGCGAGCCGCAGCAGCTGCTCGTTGAGGCGGCGCTGCAGCGGGATCCCGTGGTCCTGCATCTCCAGGTAGAAGTTGCCGGGCCCGAAGATGTCGCCGTAGGCACCGGCCAGGCGGCGCGCGCCCTCCCAGTCGTCGACCTCCAGTGCCTTGGGGATCTCGCCGCCGAGGCAGGCCGACATCCCGATCAGGCCCTCGGCGTGCTGGGCCAGGTACTCACGATCGATGCGTGGCTTGTAGTAGTAGCCATCGAGGTGCGCGTCGGTGACGATGCGGCACAGGTTCTGGTAGCCGGTCCAGTTCTTCGCCAGCAGCACCAGGTGATACGGCTGCGCGTCCGCCTTCCCCTCGCGGTCCGTCATCGACCGGCGCGCCACGTATGTCTCGACGCCGATGATGGGCTTGATCCCGCGCTGGGTGGCGGCCTGGTAGAAGGCGACGGCGCCGTACAGCGCGCCGTGGTCGGTGATCGCCAGCGAGTCGAACCCGAGCGCCGACGCCTCCGAGACGAGGTCGTCGATCCGTCCGAGTCCGTCCAGCAGGCTGAACTCGGTGTGGACGTGGAGGTGGGTGAAGTCGTTGGGCGCGATGGTCATGAAAGGGGGCGCATGCGGGTCCCGGGCATGGTCCAAAGGATAGCCCGCAGGATGGCCGCGAGTGATCGACAGTGGTGCCCTGCCGTCGATCGGCGGCTGTCCGGGCTCGAGGGGCCGCGCCGGGTGGGCGGGAGCGCCCCGGCTCGAGGGGCCGCGCTGGGTGGGCGGGAGCGCCCCGGCTCGAGGGGCCGCGCTGGGTGGGCGGGAGCGCCCCGGCTCGAGGGGCCGCGCTGGGTGGGCGGGAGCGCCCCGGCCAGGCGATCGCCGGTGCCTGTCTGCCTGACCAGTTTTCACGATGAGTGAACCGGCGACAGGGGCCAGCGCGTGGGCGCCCCGGGATGATCGCGGTGCTCGATCACCCGAAACGGTCCACGGAGCCAGCGTGAGCGTTTGCGCCGCCGACCCGCCCCTGGGGGCCGGTACTGCGCGATCGCGTCACCTGTCCTCCGACCAGCCGGGTGCCATCGCGGCCACAACCGTGGCGGGGCGACCGCGCCGTTCACTGATCGTCGAGATGCGCCCATCCCGCGCATCTTCCCGGGCTCCGCACAGACGACCCAGTCCGGCATGCACGGCCGGCACGTCTTGCTTGCCGGGCTCGTCGCGCAGACCGCTTGCCGGGCTCGTCGCGCAGACCATCGGCGTGATCCGGCCGCACCAGAGCGGCCCCTCCGGGAGACCGTCGCATGGAGATCGCACAGCCGCCCGTGCTCCTGCCGATCACGGTCGAAGAGGGCCCTGCGCGCGGGTTGGCCTACCGGATCGAGGGCGAGCTCGTCCCGGTGCTGCCAGTGGTGCTGGACGGAAACCGGAGCGCCTTCTTCGAGCACCACATCGTGCTCTGGAAGGACCCGAACCTGCTCACCGGCATGCACCCCGATGGCCGGTGCGTTCAAGCGGGTGGTGGCCGGGATGCCGAGCTTCATGACCGAGACGCAATCCCCGCGCGAGATCGCGTTCCCTCGCGACGATCCGGGGCACATGGTGTCGCTCGACCTGCCGACAGGCCATTCGATCTGCGTGCGCGAGCACCAGTCGCTGGCGGCGACCGGAGCATCGAGCCACGGCGGCGACCGGGGCATCGACGACACGTTCACCTGTGTGCGGGGAATCGGGAACATGCCGTTCGGCGGCACCGGGCTCATCATCGACCGCTTCCAGGCCGGCGGCGAGGAGGACCTGGCCTGGCTCCACAGCCACGGCAGCGTCGCCGAGAAGGTGCTCGCGGCCGGCGAGTCGGTCGAGGTCGAGGTCGAGGGTGGCGCGTGGGTGCACCGCGATGGCACGGTGTCGATGCAGCCCGCCATCTACGGACCGACGACGGGGGTCTTCTGCGGGTCGGGCCAGCTGGTGTTCAACCGGTTCACCGGGCCGGGCGGGGTGGGGATCCAGTCGGCGTACGTGCACCTGCCGACCGAAGACTGACTCCCGACGACCGCGGACGCCAGCCGACTGGCCACCGCGCAGCCTGGCCGAGGAGACACCACACGCCAGCCGACTGGCCACCTCGCAGCCTGGCCGAGGAGACACCGCACGCCAGCCGATTGGCCGCCGCGCAGCCTGGCCGAGGAGACACCGCACGCCAGCCGATTGGCCGCCGCGCAGCCTGGCCGAGGGGACGACCGCGGACGCCAGCCGACTGGCCGCCGCGCAGCCTGGCCGAGGAGACACCACACGCCAGCCGACCGGCCGTAACGCAGCCTGGCCGAGCCGACGACCGCGGACCCCAGCCGACTGGCCACCTCGGACGCCCGCTGTCCCGGCTCAGGCCCCTTCCTCCGCGGCAAGCGACGGCGGGATCTGCCGCGCCTCGTGCCGGATCACCAGCGCGACCGCGACCAGCACCAGGACCGCCCCACCGAGGAGGAAGGGCGTCAGTGGCTCGGCGAGGAGCGCCCAGCCCAGCACCAGCGCGATGACCGGGTTCACGTACGCGTACGTGGCCACCTGCGAGACCGGGGCGTGGGCGAGCAGCCACGTGTACGCGGTGAACGCCAGCAGCGACCCGAAAACGACCAGGTACCCGAGGGCCAGCCACGAGCGCGCTTCGGTGTGCGCCGGAAGGCCGCCGGGCTCGATGATGGCCGCCACGATCAGCAGCGCGACCCCGCCCGCCAGCATCTCGACCGCGGTCGAGACCAGCGGGTCCCGGGGCATCGGGACACGGCTCGACGCGAACGACCCTGCCGCCCAGGACGCGCACGCGACCACGAGCAGGACGGCCGCCCCGGGATCGACCGATCCCGCTTCTCCCTGCCAGGTGAGCACGGCCACGCCAGCGAACCCGAGCGCGACGCCGCCGAGCGTTCCGCGCGTCAGCCGCTCCCGGCTGAGTGCGCGGAACACCACGACCCAGAGCGGAATCGACGCCGCCACGAGGGCCGCCAGCGACGACGGCACGTGCTGCTCGGCGGTGTTGATGCCACCATTGCCGGCCGCCAGCAGCGCGATCCCGACCGCGCCCGCACCGAGCAGCTCGCGCCGCGGCACCGCGAAGCGACGGATACCGCCCCGGAGGGTCAGCACGGCGGCCAGGATCGTGCCCGCAACCACGAACCGGATGCCGCCGCTGAGCAGCGGTGGTAGACCCTCCACCATGACCCGGATGGCGAGGTAGGTAGAACCCCAGACGACGTAGACGATCGCCAGGGCCGCCAGGACGCGCCAGGCCGGTACGTCATGCGCGTCGACGGCCGGCAGCCGTCGGGTCAGGCCCCACCCTCCCGCGGAGGACCGGATGTCCCATCGGACGGTGCCTGGCTCGCGCCGCTGTGGCCCGCCGCGGCCAGCGCCGCGGCCGCTTCCGCGATCTGCGATGCCGAAGGAGTCGCCTCCTCGGCCGATCCGCCCGCCATCAGCAACCCGACTCGCCCCCGGTCC
>JAJYDP010000494.1 GCA_021777365.1 Chloroflexota bacterium
AACGACCGGTACGGGCACCCGGTGGGCGACGAGGTGCTGCGCGGCGTGGGCCGCGTGCTGCGCGGCACGGTGCGCGCAGACGACGTGCCGGCGAGGTACGGTGGCGAGGAGTTCGTCGTGGTGCTCCGGCGCGCAACCGAGGAGTCGGCGGTGGAGATCGCCCAGCGGCTGCGGGAGGCCGTCCGCTCGCTCGATGCTTCCGGGCTGGGGATCGACGGGCCGGTCACGGTGTCGGTCGGTGTCGCGGTGGGCGTGGCGAGCGCGCATTCCCTGGTCGAGCGCGCCGATGGGGCGCTGTACCGCGCGAAGCGGCACGGCCGCGACCGCGTGGAGGTGGGCTGAGATGGCCGCCACCGTCGCCGGCGAGCCGGGCTCCGAAGCTCTCGCCACCGCGCCGGACACCGCCACCGTCGCCGGTGTCGCGGTCGCCGCAGATGCCGCCACCGTCGCCGGCGAGCCGCCGCCCGAGGTGCCCCTTCTCTCGAACGCCGAGCTTGCCGCGATCTTCCACGAGATCGGCGACATGCTGGAGGTGCAGGGCGAGCTCGTCTTCAAGACCGTCGCGTACCACCGTGCCGCCGACGCGATCGCGCACTCGCCCGTGGAGGTGGCGCGCGCCTACCGCGAGGGCCAGCCCCCGCGGATCCCCGGCGTGGGCGCCGCGATCTCGAAGAAGCTCCTGGAGCTCGCGACCACCGGGCGACTCGCCTTCCACGACCGGCTGCGCGCCGAGGTGCCCCCCTCGCTTGTGGCGCTGCTCGAGATCCCCGGCGTGGGGCCGCGGACCGTGAAGCTGCTCCACGAGCAGCGGGGGATCGAGACGCTCGACGACCTCCGCCGCGCGGCCGAGGCCGGGCACCTGCGCGACCTGCGCGGGATGTCGGAACGGACCGAGGCCGCGATCCTCGACGGGATCGAGCAGCTGGAGCGCCGCCAGCAGCGGATGCGCCTGGGCGAGGCCGAGCGCGTCGTCGACGGGATCGTGGCGGAGCTGCGCGACACACCCGGCGTCCACGCGCTGGTCTCGGCCGGCTCGTTCCGTCGCCGCCGGGAGACCATCGGCGACCTCGACCTGCTCGCCTCCACCGACGACCCGGGGGCGCTCGTCGGCCGCCTCACCGGCCTGCCATCCGTCGACCGCGTGCTCGGGAGCGGCCCTCACAAGGCATCGGTGCGGCTGCGTGACGGCCCGCAGGTCGACCTGATGGTGATGCCGCCGGGAGAGGAGGGGACCTACCTCGTCCACTTCACCGGGTCGAAGGAGCACAACGTGCGGCTCCGCTCCCGCGCCCGCGAGCGGGGCTGGAGCCTGTCCGAGAAAGGCTACCTGCGCCTCGACCCGGACGGCGAGCCGCTCGTGGGGCCGACCGCGGAGCTGCGGACGTTCGCCACGGAGGACGAGGCGTACGCGTTCCTCGGCCTGGCATGGGTCCCGCCGGAGCTGCGCGAGGACCGTGGCGAGATCGAGGCGGCCGCCGGTGGGCGCCTGCCGCGGCTCGTGGAGCTGACCGACCTGCGCGGCGACTGTCACACGCATTCCGACTGGTCGGACGGGGTGCACTCGATCCAGCAGATGGCGGAGGCGGCCCGGGTGCGCGGGTACGCCTACCAGGCTCTCACCGACCACTCCTTCGGGCTGGCGATCGCCAGGGGACTCACGCCTGAGCGCGTGCTGGAGCAGCGCGGGATCGTGGCGGCGCTCAACGAGCGGTTCGCACGGGAGGAGGATGCCGGCCGGGCGCCTGCCGGGACGCCTGCCGAGGGGTTCCGGCTGCTGCATGGATGCGAGCTCGAGATCCGGGCGGACGCCACACTCGATTTCCCGGACGACGTCCTGGCGGAGTTCGACCTGGTGGTGGCCTCGCTGCACGTCTCGCGGCGGCAACCGCGGGAGCAACTCATGGCGCGGGTGATGGCGGCCCTGCGCAGCCCGCACGTCGACATCCTCGCGCACCCCGCGGGCAGGATGATCGGAGGGCGGGAGGACCTGGACCTCGACTGGGACGCGCTCTACGCCGAGGCGGCGCGGACCGGGACGCTGCTCGAGATCAACGGGTCGGATCACCGGCTCGACCTGTCCGACGAGCGTGCGCGGGCGGCCGTCGGGCACGGGTGCCTGCTCACCATCGACTCGGATGCGCACCGGGTCGAGGAGCTCGATACGGTGCGCTGGGGTGTCGCCACGGCCAGGCGGGGCTGGGTCCAGGCGGCCAGCGTAGCCAACGCGTGGCCGCGTGGCCGGCTGCTCGACTGGGTGGGGCGGAAGGCAGAGAGGCTGGGCTGATCCCGGAGCACGCGGCGGGACGTGCGGGGGAGGGCGCGGCCGGGGCTCTGCCGGGGCCGGGCTTGACGCTCAGGCCGGAGCCGGGTGGGGCCGGGTGGGGCTCTGCCGGGGCCGGGCTTGACGCTCAGGCCCCCTTCGTGCGAATCCGCACGGTGTGCGCGTACCATCGCGCACGATGCGCAGTGATCGCTGGCGAACGTCCGAGCTCGTCCTCCTGACCACGGGCGCCGCGGCGGTCGGGATGCTGCTGGGCGGTGCCGCCCTGTGGCTGGCGGGCGTGGCGCTCGCTCTGCTCACCGCGATGGGGACCTTCGCGATCCTGTACGAGCACGAGCCGAGGGGCGTGCCCATCGAATCGCTGGCGCCGCCCGCGGTGGGCGCCATCGGGACGCTTGGGCTGGTCCATCTCGCGGGGGTGGGGGCGCTGGGGCTGCCCGCGCTGGTGGTCGGTGGTGCGCTCGTCGCGGCGAGCGTATCGCTCGAGCGTCAGATGCTCGGCCCGGCCGAGGGAGTCGCCGAACGTCGCCGCAATCTGCTGCAGCAGCTGAGCCTGCTGCTGGCGTTCGTCGCGTTCGCGGGCGTCGCCGGGGGCGTGCCGGGAGGGCTCGCCGAGCCCGGGGGCCCCGGTGCCGGCCTGCCGCTCAACGAGCCCGGCCTGGTGTTGCTGGTGGTGGGCGACGCAGTGGTCGCGTTCCTGCTCGGGTACCGGCTGGCGGCCGTGCGGGTGGTCAGGGTGCGCGACGCGGCGTTTGCAGCGGGCACGTTCGCGGTGGTGGTGGGCGTGGCGGCGGCCGTGCTCCGGGCGCTCGCGCTGCCGCGCCTGGTGGGTCCGGCGGTGCTCGCCGCGGTGTTTGCGCTCTGGGCAGCCTACCGGTCGGCGCCGGGGGCCGAGCGGCGTTCGTTCGCGTGGCTCTGGGAGTACGGCATCCTGTCCGTGGCCGCGGCCCTGGCCGTCGCCTGGAACTTGCTCTTGCGCTGAGCAGGCGACGAGCCCGGCCCGTGCACGGCGGCTTCCTTGAGTGGAGGGATCGCGGGGGTCCCCGCCCGGCACCCATCCCAGTACACGCGCGCACGTGGCGCACGCGGCCTGCGGTGGCGGCGGCGGTCCCGACCGGCGCGCATCACCGGTCCCCGCACGCCTCAGGCAACACGGATCATCGGTCCCGGCTCGCCTCAGGCGATGGCGCGCCTCAGGCGATGGCGCGCCTCAGGCGATACAGCTCCCGCGCACCCGGGCTCCGACCTCGCCACAGGATCACCCGTGTGGCCGGCGACTCATCCCGCGTCCAACCCCGCGCGGTTCCGCTCACGGGGGACGGCGCGTTGCGCGTCAGGTGGCGGGTTGTGCGAGACGAGCCAGCAGCACTTTCAGCTCCGCGATGACCTCCGGGTCGTCCTCGGCATCCAGCAGCATCCGGAGGCCGGTCCTGACCAGATCGAGTTCACTGGGCGAGAGCTCGACGTTGACGTGCGCAAGATTCACGGGTTCTTCAATTGCTTCCACCGAGGTGCCTCCCGTCGCGAACGATCGTAGCGCCCGCTCCCGGGCAGGCAAGAGCCGATCCGGATGCATTTGGAGGACGCGACGGCGTGCCGCTCAACCATGCCCCGGCGCGTGGCCCCGGCTGTCCAGCCGGCAGCGGCGTTGAGCGCCGCGACGGCGTGCCGCTAACGCACACCAGGAGGGCCGTACGCGGAGAGATGGCCCCGACGCGGCGACCGCGATTGCCCCGTCGCATCGCTGCCCGCCCGAACCACCGAAGCCCCCGCACGAACCGGCCGGCGCTGTTGCTGTTGGTGGGGACGGAGCGGGTTGCCGAGTCCCACGGGTGCCGCGTCGGCCACGTAAGGCTCGCCGGGTGTGCAATAGCGCCGGCTTCGAGCCGACCAGCCGCTATCGATCACCGGGTGTGCATAAGCGCCGGATTGGGGACGCGACCGTCGCCATCGACCATGGACGCCGCTATCGGTCACCCGGCGGTCCGCCGCGACAGATGCGGGCGGTCCGCCGCGACAGACGCGGGCGGTCCGCCGTTTGACAGAGTCGCGCCGCGGATGGTACATAACGACGGCCCCACGTCCGCCGTGTTGTTATGGGCGTCGCACGGCGCGTCGGGACCTGAGCCCGATCGAAGGAGTCCATGAGCTTCCCCGAACTTGCAGGCGCGGCCACTACCGGTGCGTCCACCGTCCGACTCAAGAGGCAG
>JAJYDP010000495.1 GCA_021777365.1 Chloroflexota bacterium
CCGAGTTCAAGGCGCTGGTCGACGGCTCCAGCGGGTCGCTGTCCTACCACGGCCGGCCGGTCCGGACCGTCGCCTACATCTACTGCGTGGGCAGCCGCCAGCCCGGTGCCAACGAGTACTGCTCCCGGTACTGCTGTGCCGCCACCGTTCATGCGTCGCTCGAGGTGGCCGCGCTGGACAAGCAGGTGCACCAGTACCACCTGTACCGCGACATCCGGACCTACGGGAAGTACGAGCTGATGTACACGGAATCCCGCAAGCGCGGATCGGTGTACATGAAGTTCCCCGAGGACACGCCGCCCTCGGTGTCCCGCAACGAGGGCGGCCAGTTGACGGTCACCACCCGCGACACGCTGACCGGCGGCGAGGAGCTCACCATCCCGGCCGACCTGGTGGTGCTGGTGACGGGCATGGTTCCCCGGAAGAACGAGGAGCTGATGAGCCTCCTCAAGCTCCCGGTGGGAACCGACGGGTTCTTCAACGAGATCCACCCCAAGCTGCGCCCGGTGGAGACCGTGGTGGACGGGGTGCTGATCGCGGGGTCATGCCAGGGGCCGAAGAACTCCGCGGAGAGCGTCGCGTCGGGGCTGGCGGCGGTGACCCAGAGCGCCTCCATCCTGAAGAAGGGTGTGGCCGAGCTCGATCCGCTGGTGGCGACCGTCAGCGCCGACGCATGCACCTGGTGTGACAAGTGTGTTGACGCCTGCCCCTACGGTGCGATTGAGAAGGTGGCGGCGAGGGGTCGCGAAGTGGCCGTCATCAGCGCGTCCGCCTGCAAGGGCTGTGGCGGATGCGTGCCCGTCTGTCCCGAGGACGCGATCGACCTGCGGGGCTACACCGATGCCCAGATCCGGGCCGCGATCGACAGCATGCTGGAGGAGCCGGTCGCATGAGCACGACCACGATCCGGGACATCCGGGAGATCGTCCGCGAGGAGCCCGTGATGCACCCCTGCATCCTCGAGGCACTGAAGTCCGGGCCGCTCACGATCCCCGAGATCGCCCAGGCGATCGGGCACCCCGCCGACGAGGTGCTCTTCTGGGTGATGGGCATGCGGCGGTACGGCAAGATCCGAGAGGTCAAGGACCCCACGGACGAGGGCTACTTCCGGTACGCGGCGACGGACTGGGAGGTGCCCGCGTGACCGCGCTGGTGGATGCCGGTCTGCTCGCCGACGTACAGAAGTTCGGGGCGGCGGACGTCTCGGCCTGCTTCAGCTGCGGCAACTGCACCGCGATCTGCCCGCTCTCGACGAACGACGGCACGTTCCCGCGGCGGCTCATCCGCTACGCGCAGGTCGGCATGAAGGATGCCCTGCTCTCCAGCAAGGAGCTGTGGACCTGCTACTACTGCGGCGAATGCTCGGACACCTGCCCCACGCAGGCCGATCCGGGCGGGTTCATGGCCGCCGCCCGCCGCTACGCCATCGCCAGCTACGACCGCACGCGGATCGCGCGCACCATGTACACCAGCCCGGTCCTCGGCTCGGTGTTCGCGATCCTGCTGGCGGCCTTCTTCGCCCTCTTCATGTACACGAGCCACGGTCCGCAGAGCGCGCAGTCGCTCGCGCTCTTCCAGTTCATTCCCGAGGAGCTCATCCACAACACCGGCGTTGCCGTCATGGTGCTGGTGTTTCTGGCCGGCCTCGCCGGCGTGGCCACCATGGCGCGGGGCATATCCCGGCGGGAAGGCCTTTCCGCGCGGGACGTGGTCGGGAGCCGTGCCGCGCTGTCCCGCTCGATCCGGGCGCTGTGGGTCGCGCTCGGGATCGAGTCGCTGGGGCAGCGGCGCTACCGCGTCGACTGCGAGACGGTGCAGGAGGCGCAGCCGTGGTACCGGCGCCGCTGGTTCATCCACGCGGCCACCATGTGGGGCTTCCTGGGCCTGCTGGCCGCCACGATCCTCGACTACGGCCTCGCGGTGGTGGGGATCAAGGCGACCGGGACGCCGGTGCCCATCTGGTACCCCGTGCGGCTGCTCGGCACCGTGGCCGGCATCGCACTCATCTACGGCACCACCATGCTGATCGTCGACCGGCTGCGGCGCTCGAACCGCTCGGCCAGCGACTCCACGGCGGCCGACTGGACGCTGCTGGTGCTGCTGTGGGTCACCGGGATCACGGGGTTCCTCATCGAGCTCGCCCTCTACCTGCCGCAGGCTCCCGCCTGGGGCTACTGGGTCTTCCTCTTCCACGTGTCGGTGGCGATGGAGCTCGTGCTGCTCGCCCCGTTCATGAAGTTCGCCCACGCGGTCTACCGGCCGCTCGCGCTGTTCTTCTTCGCGCTGGCAGAGGACAAGCCCGCCGAGGGCAACGCGGAGGCCGACTGACCGACGGGCGCCGGCCCTGGGCGCTTCCCGCCAACATCGCGCCGTTCGGCCCTTGATGCCCCAGCGCATCGGGGCAGAGGCTCAGCCCGTCAGTTCCGCAATGGAGGCGCGTTTCATGACGCTCTCGTTGCCGACGCCGTCGCGCAGCAGGCTCGCGCCAGCCCCCCTCTCGTGGTCGCCGCTCGTGATCAGGAGCGACCGCTGCAAGGGCTGCGAGCTGTGCGTGACGGCGTGCCCCAAGTCCTGCCTCGCGCTCGATGAGGGCACCGTCAACCGGCTCGGCTACCACCCGGTGCAGCTCACCGACGCTGCGGCATGCACCAGCTGCGCGTTCTGCGCTCGGGTCTGCCCGGACGCGGTGTTCACCGTGTTCGCGGCGCCCAGGGAGACTCCGCGATGACCGCCGTCCCCGCCCCTGTGGAGGACACCTCCTTCTCGTTAGAAGGGACGCGCGAGGCACCTCGCCGCGTCCTCATGAAAGGCAACGAGGCGATCGCCGAGGCGGCGATCCAGGCAGGCTGCGACGCCTACTTCGGCTACCCCATCACTCCGCAGGCCGAGCTCCTCGAGTGGATGGCGCGCCGGATGCCCGAGCTGGGCCGGCCGTTCGTGCAGGCCGAGAGCGAGCTCGGCGCGATCAACATGGCGCTGGGCGCGGCCGCGACCGGGGCCCGGGTGCTCGTCTCGTCCTCCGGTCCGGGGATGAGCCTGATGGCGGAGGGGATGAGCTACATGGCGGGCTCCGAGGTCCCCATGGTGCTCATCAACGTCATGCGCGGGGGTCCCGGGCTGGGCAGCATCGGGCCGTCCCAGAGCGACTACTTCCAGGCCGTGAAGGGTCACGGGCACGGCGACTACCGTGTGCCGGTGCTGGCACCCTCGTCAATCGGCGAGGCGATGGAGCTGGTTGCGACCGCGTTCGAGCTGGCCGAACGCTACCGGACGCCCGTGATCCTGCTCACCGACGGGATCATGGGACAGGCCATGGAACCCGTCGAGCAGCGCTTCCGGACGCCGCCGCGTCTCGACGGATCGTGGGCGCTCGAGGGCGCCGACGGGCGGCCGCCGCGAGTCGTCCGCTCCCTCCACCTGGATCCCGAGGACCTCGAGGAGCACAATCAGCATCTCCAGGAGAAGTACCGCGCCATCGCCGAGCACGAGGTCCGCTGGACCGGCGAGCGGCTCGACGACGCAGAGCTGGTCGTGGTGGCGTACGGGACGGCCGCCCGCGTGGCGCGCACCGCGATCGCGCGCGCCCGAACCGCCGGGCTGCGCGTGGGCCTGTTCCGGCCGATCACGCTCTGGCCCTTCCCGTCCGCCGACCTCGCCCGGGTGGCCGAGCGCGTGCGCGGGATGCTCGTGGTCGAGCTCTCGGCCGGGCAGATGGTGGAGGACGTGCGACTTGCGGTGGAGGGCCGGGTCCCGGTGACGTTCGATGGACGCACCGGGGGCATGGTGCCCTCGCCGGACGAGGTGGTCGAGGCGCTCCACGAGCTGGCGGCCACCGGCGTCCCGTCGCGACGCTCTCAGCGGGTGCGGCGCAGCCCGCCCGCCCCGGTGTCGGGTGCCGACCACGTCCACCCGCACGAGCCGATGCCCGAGCCCGAGACGGGCCACGAGGCGCTGAGCATCTTCGGCGACGACGCGTGGCAGCCGCTCTGGTACACGGTCCCGGTTGCATCCGCGCAGGCCCACAAGCGACGTGGCCGCGGGCACCACGGGCCGGCGGAACGCGACCAGCGCTACGAAGGAGGCAAGCGGTGACCGCCATCGCACCCGCCGCGCCGCGGGTCATCTACCGGCGGCCCGAGCGGCTCACCGACGTCTCCACGCGGTATTGCCCGGGCTGTGGCCACGGCATCGTGCACCGCCTGGTGGCGGAGGTGCTCGAGGAGCTGGGGGTGGACGGGCGCACGATCGCCGTCGCGCCGGTCGGCTGCTCGGTCTTCGCCTACGAGTACCTGGCCTACGACTGGTGCGAGGCTCCTCACGGCCGCGCCCCGGCCGTCGCGACGGGCATCCGCCGCGTTCGCCCCGACGCGTTCGTGCTGACCTACCAGGGCGATGGCGACCTCGCGGCGATCGGTACCGGCGAGATCGTGCACGCCGCGGCCAGGGGCGAGCTGATCACCGCGATCTTCGTCAACAACGGCATCTATGGG
>JAJYDP010000496.1 GCA_021777365.1 Chloroflexota bacterium
AGACCATCGGTGAGCCGTGTGCGGGAGAACCGCTTGCACGGTTCGAAAGGAGGATGGGGAACCGGGCCTGCTTGTCAGGCACCGCGCCCCTGACCACCAATGCAGATCGCGATCGTTGGGCTGGAGGGTTCCGGCAA
This sequence comes from Chloroflexota bacterium, assembly GCA_021777365.1. Next base: position 138 of record JAJYDP010000496.1, read on the forward strand.
GTCGACGGTCTTCAACACGCTCTCGAGGGGCCACGCACAGACCGGCGGCTACGGCGGGGCGGTCGTGAACGTCGGCGTCGTGAAGGTGCCGGACGAGCGGCTGACGGCGCTGACCCAGCTCTTCCATCCCAGGCGCGAGGTCCACGCGGACGTCACTTACGTCGATCTGCCAGCGCCTCCGCGTGCCGGCGAGGGCGGCGGCGGGGCCAACGACATGCCCGCCGACCAGCTCGCCCGCCTGCGCAACGCGGACGCCCTTCTGCATGTGGTGCGCGCCTTCGACGACCCGGCGATCCCACATCCTGACGGTTCGGTGGATCCGTGGCGGGACCTCGAACGTCTGGACCTGGAACTGATCCTGGCAGATCTCGCCGTGGTGGAGAAGCGCGTCGAGCGTCTGCGCACGCAGGGGCACCACGGCACGCCGGCGGAACGGGAGGCGAACGATCGCGAGCTCGCGATCCTCGAGCGGGTGCTGCCGGGGCTGCAGGACGGCACGCCCGTGCGGGACCTGGGGCTCGACGACTCCGAGGCGAAGATCCTCCGCGGCTTCCGGTTCCTCACGGAGAAGCCCGTGCTGGTGCTCATGAACATCGGCGAGTCGGACCTGCCCCGGGAGTCCGATCTCGTGGCGGGGATCGCGGAGCGGTACCGGCACCACGACACGCTCGTCGACGCCCTCTCCGCGAAGGTGGAGATGGAGATCGGCGAGCTGGAGCCGGACGACGCGGCGGCATTCATGGCCGAGCTGGGCCTGCGCGAGTCGAGCCTGGACCGGGTGATCCGGCTCTCCTACCGGCTCCTCGGTCTGATCAGCTTCTTCACCGCCGGGCCCGACGAGACGCGTGCCTGGACGATCCCGGACGGCGCCAGTGCCGTCGACGCGGCCGGTGCGATTCACTCCGACCTTGCCCGCGGATTCATCCGCGCGGAGGTGGTGACGTTCGAGGACCTGGTGCGCCTCGGATCAACGGCCGAGGCCCGCAAGGCCGGGCGGCTCCGGTCGGAGGGCAAGACCTACCGCGTGCGCGACGGCGACGTGATCGAGATCCTGTTCAACGTGTAGCGGCGGCGGGCAGCGCGACGCCTCGCGCCGCCGCGTCAGTTGGGCCGCTCGCGGTCGAGGTCCACCAGCAGCGTGCGGAACGTGTCGCGTCCGACGTTGCCGGAGCCGTCTTCGTCGTCGCCCTCGTCGCCCTCGTCCTCTTCCTCGTCGCCTTCTTCCACCTCGGCGATGAAGTTGTCGTCCTCGATCCGCGAGACGTTGATGGCGGCGACGAGCAGCGCGTCGCTGACGTAGACGAACTCGTGCGTGCGCTCGAGCTCGTGGGCGATCGCCTCGACCAGCGTATCCTCCTCGAACGAGTCCTGGACGCGCCGGCGCGCCTCCTGCACCAGCTCGAAGAACTCCTCCGCGGTGAATTCCTGCTCGTGCGTGAGCAGCGCGTCCGCGTAGAGGTCGTTGTCGCTCTCGTGGAGCTCGTAGAAGTACACGTGTCCTCCAATCTGCCCAGCCGGTCGAGTATAGACGCGGCCACCGGCGGCCCTCGTTCGGCAGCCCGCCGGGGCTCCCGGCCACCCCATTGACGCCGGACGTCGTCGTCGCCGGAGCCGCCTCCCGCGACGTGGACGCGGGCGCCCGCGGGGGATGGCGAGCGGGCGGTGGCGTCTCGTACGGGGCACTGCTGCTGGCCCGGCTCGGGCTGCGAGTGGGAGCGCTCGTGGGACTCGACGAGACCGCCCTGGCGGCGGGCGAGCCGGCGGAGCTGCGCGCAGCCGGGGTGGAGGTCGTGACCGCCGCACTCGGGCGAGGTCCGGTCTTCGAGAACGTCCAGACCCCGGCCGGACGGCTCCAATCCTGCCACCAGGTCTCCGATCCGCTGCCGGCGTCGGCACTGCCCGCCGAGTGGCGTACGGCCCCCGCGTTCCTGCTCGCGCCGGTGGCGGGCGAGATCGGGCCCGAGTGGGCGCGGGTCCCGGGTCCGAACGCTCTCGTCGGGCTGGGATGGCAGGGTCTGCTGCGTGGCCTGGGCGCGGGGCGCGCCGTCCGGCGCCTGGCTCCGCAGAGGGGGCACGTCCAGGCACGGGCGGATGTCACGGCGCTCAGCCGGGAGGATGTGCCGGCCGGCGAGGCGGGCGACGCGATCCCGGACTTGCTGCGGCGCACCGGAAGCGGCCTGGCGGTGACCGCCGGCCGCGCGGGAGGCGTGTACCTGCACCGCGTGGCGTCCGGGCGCCTCGAGGCCAGGCGCTGGTTCGCCGTGCCCGCGCGTCGCGAGGTGGACCCCACCGGCGCCGGGGACGTCTTCCTGGCCGCGCTGGTCGCGGCACGGCTCCTGCTGGGGCCCGGCCGTGGCGACGGCATCGGCGCGCTGCGCCTCGCCGCGACGGCCGCGTCGCTCTCGGTCGAGGAGCCGGGCCTGGCCGGCGTCCCCGACCTGGCCGCGATTCACCGGCGACTGCGCGAGATCTCGGCCGACTGACTCGGCCCGGGGCCGGGTGATGCCGGGGACATGGGCGCGGCCGTTCCCGCGCGCAGGGCGAGGAGGTGGCGGAGACGCGCCCGGCGCCTGGCGAGGTCGTGCTCGAGGCGGGGCAGTGCCCTGCCCGTGAGCCGGTGCCGCTCGAGGAGCGCGGTGGCCCGCTCCGCGGCCTCCAGGGCCGCCGCGGTGTCGCGGCGGACATGCTCGAGGTGCTTCGCGAGCTGCACCCATGCGACGGCGCTGAGCGGCCCGCCTGACTCGGCGATGAGGCGCCACGCGGCCGCGGACTCGGCGTGGCGACCGGAGAGGCGAAGCACTCGCGCCTGTTCGGCCGCGAGCCGCTCGCGCAACCCGGGGTCGACGGCCGTCGCCACGGCGGTGTTGCAGCAGGCCAGCGCCTCATTGAACCGCCGGTGCCTGGCGTAGGCGCGGCCCAGCGCGGCGATGTCACCGGGGTGCTCCCGGTCGCGCGCGAGCGGGTCCGCGAGCCGCTCCGCCAGGCACGCCAGGAGCAGCCCCAGCGAGATCACGTCCTGGCGATTGTGCTCGACTACCGCTCGCAGCGGATCCGCGTCCCCGGTACGGAGGAAATCCAGGTAGCGGCCGGGGATGAGCGCGCCCGGGAGATCGTCGTGCCGGTACACGCCGGCGATGGCGCGTTCCACGGTCGAGAGGCGGGCGTTGTCGAGCCGGTGCCGCCAGAGCTGGCGGGCAACGGGGAGCAGGTCGAGATGGCCCGCGTATTCGGGTGCCGGAGCGCCCTGGAGCCGGTAGCGCGTGACCAGCAGTGGCCAGTCGAACCCGCGCCCGTTGTACGTGACAAGCCAGGCGTCGGGTGGGATTGCCCTCCGGAGCGCAGCCAGGAACGCGGGTTCGTCCGGGTGGTCCGGCAGCACGAGCTGCTCGATCTCGAACCGCTCGCCGTCCCACCGGCCGAGGCCCACCAGGAACACCACGGTCCCCGCCGCGGTGCCGAGGCCGGTCGTCTCGGTGTCGAGACAGACGAGCGGATGCCGCGGATCGACCGCGTAGGGGAGGGTGGCGAGCCGTTGGAGCGGGGCCGGCAGGGGGAGGGACGCCCGGACGCGCACCACGCGGCCCAGCCTGCCACGGTCCACCTCCGCGTCCAGCGCGGTGGCCAGCCCGGACGCGAGATCGGGGGCGCGAGCGGGACGCCGCGGCCCGGGTGCGTCCTGGGGCGGCGACGAAGCGCGGTCGAGGACCCTGAACCGGGCCAGCCGCGCCGCCAGATCCGCCCGCCCGCCGGCTTCCCCGCTGGCCGCGACCGGCGACAGCCGCGTCGCCAGGTCCGGCCGCCCGCCGGACTCGACGGTCGCAGGTGGCCGCCCGCCGGACGCCGGCAGGATCGGGCCTGCCGGCAGGTCCGGCACGGGGTCGTGGAGGCGATGCTCGTCGACGGTCATCGCAGGGAGGGTCGTCCCGGAGTGTGTCAGCTCGCGTGTCACGCGATCACGGCGCCCAGGCTCCGCGAGGCGAACGCCGGCGACCGCCGTGCCGGGCCTTCACGCGGCCCGCTCTCCGGCGAGCGCTGCGAGCAACCGTGCCGCCAGTCGCTTGCCGTCGCTCCCCTCCAGGCGCGGCCCCGTACAGGCGGGGCACCCTGCGTCGCAAGGGCACCTGCGCACCAGGTCGAGCGCGCCGGCGATCAACTCGGCGTGGCGCTCGAAGAGCCGGGGCGCCAGGCCCACGCCGCCCGGCACCCCCTCGTAGAGATACACGACGGGCCGGCCGAAATGGGGAGAGCGCGTCTGGGCCACCATGCCCAGGTCGTGCGGATCGCTCATCAGCAGGACGCTCGCGACCGCCTGCAGCGCGCGGCCGGCGCCCACCAGCGCCACGTCGAG
>JAJYDP010000497.1 GCA_021777365.1 Chloroflexota bacterium
TCAGGATGAGTCCCCCCGCGTCCTCGATCCGCGAGGCATTCGCGTCGAGGAACCGGTGGAGCTGGTCGGCGGCCTTGGCCAGAAAGTCGCGGCGCTCGAGGGCGGCGTCGGCGGCGATCTCGCCGAGCGCCTGGTTGCGGCTCAGGTCCATCGTGCGCTCCTTACGGGTGGTACTCGAGGTCGGGGCCCATGCGCTCCCGGAGGAGCATGGAATGGTGGCGCTGGAAGATCCACTCCCCGGCGCGGTGGCCGATCTTGCGGGTCGCCTCGTCCGCCTCGAGCTTGTCGAGCGCGGCGTAGTCGGGGAGCTGGAACATGATCAGGTTGTCGAAATCCCAGCCGTGGGCAATGTTGTACCAGCCGAGGAACCGGATGTTGAACTTCTTCTCGTAGTCGCGAACCTGGCGGGGAAACATGGTCCGCATGAAGAACTTGAAGAAGGCGTCACGGCCGCGACGAACCGAGAAGAAGGTGGCAAGGACGGGCACGCGATCTCTCCGGGATCAACCCACGATCAGTGGACGCTCGGTGACGCGCTCATTGTCGCACGCCGTGGCCCCCTGACTCGGTGTCGCCGTGCATCGGGTCGGGCTCCACCGTCGGGTCGGGCTCCACCGTCGGGTCGGGCTCCACCGTCGGGTCGGGGTCCACCGTGCCGTCCTCCAGCTCGCCGACGGTCGGCGTCGTGCCCCGGAGCGGACGGCGCCTCGTCCGGCGGTCGGCCGCGACCAGGCGCAGCAGGAAGATCACGGTCTGCCCGGCGAGCAGCAGCAGCACGAGCGTGGCGAAGAGCATGACGGTGGTGAGCCAGGTCGGCCACGCGTTCATGACCCCGATCGGCGTGAGGACGACGAGGATGACCAGCACGACCACCTGGCTCCAGAAGCAGCCGAGGCCCGGACCGCGCTCCGCGTCGAGGGGCGCGCCCTTGTAGAGGGGGGCCTGGCTCGCAGGCGTCCCGTCCGGCGGGTTGCTGTGAGGTGGGCGGCCGGCGCTCGGCTGGTCGGTTCTTTGTGGTTTGTCCATCCGCGGCGAGAATTGCGCCGCCATCTCGCCTCCGTGCAGCTGCTGCAGCGTGCCCTGTGTGGCGCGCAGGGCCACCCTGCATGACGCGGGTTGGTTTCGTGCCGGATTCGTCGCCGGGACTCTGGGGCCCGCTGCGTCTCCACGACTTCATAGAGAGCGACTCGTGCCGTCGCTGGGGCCGCTGGATCCGCTGGCGGGAGCAGTGGATCGGCCGGTAGCGGCGAGGCGACGCGTGGCGCGGTCCACGGAGCAGTGGTCCGGCAGGCAACGGTACCACGCGAGCCGTGCGCTCCCCTGAGTCCCGCGGCGGATGCTGCGAAACGGCATGCAGGTGGACGGGCAACGGGGCGCCACGGCCGCGGACCGGCGGGGGCGCCGGCGACGGGGCCGTGAGGAGGGGCCGTGAGGAGGTTCGGCGCGCGGGGTCGGCCGCGAGAAGGTTCGGCGCGCGGTCGCGCGTGAGGAGGTTCGGCGCGCGGTCGCGCGTGAGGAGGTTCGGCGCGCGCGGTCGGCCGAACCGCTCTTCACGATCAGTGAACAGATCAGCCCCTGAGATGGCGGTACGCTGCCCATTGGGCCGCCACGTTCGCCCCGAACCGACGCCCAGCCCAGCTGAGCCGCGTTCAGAGCGCGGCAGCACCCGCTCGACACGCGGGGCCGCGGCACCGAACCGGTCGTCGGCCGAACCGCGACTGCCGGAACCATCGCCAGCGGCGCTGCGCGTTCATCGATCGTGGAAGCTTGCACGCGCCGGGCCTGCTGTGCCGCGAGTGCGACGAGCCCGGCGAGTGCGACGAGCCCGGCGAGTGCCAGGAGCCCACGAATGTGCCGGCCCTGGTGTGCCGCGAGTGCGACCAACCCGGCGAGTGCCAGGAGCCCACGAGTGCCACGAACCCGGCGAGTGCCAGGAGCTCCGCGAGAGAGAGGCCATGGGACGTATCGACTGTGCGGGCGGCTCCCGTGTTTGGTCCCTGGCCCGCCGCATCGGTGAGGCTCGCGTGGGTTCTCTTGCGGGTGGGCGGGTTCTCTTGCGGGTGGGCGGGTTCTCTTGCGGGTGGGCGGGTTCTCTTGCGGGTGGGCGAGGGAGTCCACTGTCCACCGGTTGCGCGCGCAGACGGCGCCCCGGACGGTGCAGGTCATGCCCAAATAGCACCTGCCACGGCCCCTCCCGCAACCGAGTCGTGACCCGGTCGCCACTGACCCGTCCCCCATCCTCCCGCTATGGTCCACGCAAGCCCGATTCGCGGAGAGCGTCCATGCGCGAGCCATCCCTCTACGACCCAAGCTTCGAACACGACGCATGCGGCTTCGGGTTCGTGTGCGACATCCGGGGTCGAGCCTCGCACGGGATCGTGCGCGACGCCCTTACCGTGCTGGTGAACCTGGAGCACCGCGGCGCGTCCGGTTCGGAGAAGAACACCGGCGACGGAGCCGGTATCACCGTGCAGCTTCCCCGCCGGTTCCTGCGGCGGGCCGCGGCCGAGGCCGGCATTTCGCTGCCGGAGGACGGTGCGTACGGGGTGGGCATGCTGTTCCTTCCGCGCGACCCGGCCAGCCGCGACGCCTGCGAGCGCATCGTCGAGCAGACGGCAGCCGGCGAGGGTGTCGAGATCCTGGGCTGGCGCGATGTCCCCACGTCCAACGGCCTCCTCGGGGAGACCGCCCGGGCCAGCCAGCCGGTCATCCGCCAGGTCTTCGTCGGCCCTCCCGCCCGGGCCACCGACGATCTCGCGTTCGAGCGCCGGCTGTTCGTCGTCCGCCGGCTCGTCGAAAAGGCCGTCTCGCGTTCGGCGATCCCCGGCCGTGCGGACTTCTACGTGCCGTCGCTCAGCGCCCGGACCATCGTCTACAAGGGGATGCTCAACGCCTCCCAGCTCCTCCACTTCTACCCGGACCTCGACGACCCCGGGTTCGAGAGCGCCATCGCCATGGTCCATTCGCGCTTCTCGACCAACACGTTCCCGTCGTGGAGCCGGGCCCACCCCTACCGGTACATCTCCCACAACGGCGAGATCAACACGCTGCGCGGCAACGTCAACTGGTTCCGTGCCCGGGAGTCGATGTTCCGCTCGTCGCTGTTCGGCGACGACCTGCGCAAGGTCCTGCCGGCGATCGACACGGACGGGTCCGATTCGGCGATGCTCGACAACGTCCTGGAGCTGCTGTACCTCTCCGGGCGGTCGATCCCGCACGCGATGATGATGCTGGTGCCGGAGCCATGGAGCCGGCACGCGTCGATGCCCGCGGAGAAGCGCGCGTTCTACGAATACCACGCGTGCCTGGTGGAGCCCTGGGACGGTCCCGCCTCGATCGCGTTCACCGACGGGGTGCGCGTGGGCGCCACGCTCGACCGGAACGGCCTGCGGCCCGCCCGCTACTACGTCACGGCCGACGGCCGGGTGGTCATGGCGTCCGAGGCGGGCGTCCTCGACATCCCGCCCGGGCAGGTTGTGGCGAAGGGCCGCCTCCAGCCGGGGCGCATGTTCCTGGTGGACACCGGGGAGGGGCGCATCGTCTCCGATGACGAGCTCAAGCACTCGGCCGCATCGGCGCGCCCGTACGGCGCCTGGTGCCGGGAGTGGCTGGTGAAGCTTCCGGACCTCCCGCCCCCGCCGCGCGTGATCGAGCCCGACCACGAGACCGTGCTGCGCCGCCAGGAGACATTCGGCTACACGGCCGAGGACGTCCGGCTGCTGGTGAACCCGATGGCGGCCGAGGGCGCCGAGCCGGTCGGATCGATGGGCAACGACACGCCCCTGGCGGTCCTCTCGGACCGGCCGCAGCTCCTCTACGGGTACTTCAAGCAGCTCTTCGCCCAGGTCACCAATCCCCCGGTCGACGCGATCCGCGAGGAGATCGTGATGGCGGTCGAGACGTCGATCGGGCCGGAGGACAACCTGCTCGAGCCGGGACCCGCCGCTGCGCACCAGCTCGCCCTGCCGACCCCCGTCCTGCGCAACGAGGAGCTCGAGAAGATCCGGCACCTCGACGGGGCCAACGGATCCCACGGGTTCCGCGCCATCACGCTCCCGATCCTCTTCCGGGTCGCGGAGAACGGCGCCGGGATGCGGCGTGCGATCGAGGCGGTGCGCAATCGCGCATCGGAGGCGGTCGCCGAGGGGTACAACCTGATCGTCCTGTCGGACCGCGGACACGGGGAAAAGGACGTCCCGATCCCGGCGCTGCTCGCGGTCGCGGCCGTCCATCACCACCTGCTGCGCACCGGGACCCGGACGCGCGTGGGCCTCGTGCTGGAGTCCGGCGAGCCCCGCGAGGTGCATCACTTCGCGCTGCTGATCGGGTACGGCGCGAGCGCCGTCAACCCCTACCTCGCCTTCGAGACCATCCACGACCAGGTCCGGCTGGGGATGATCCAGGGCCCCGCCGGCCTGGCCGAGCAGCGCTACGTGAAGGCCGTCAACAAGGGCATCGTCAAGGTCATCTCGAAGATGGGAAT
>JAJYDP010000498.1 GCA_021777365.1 Chloroflexota bacterium
TCTCCGCCTCGGTGAACTCCCGGGCGCTCTGCCGCACCAGCCGCTGCTCCGGGCTCAGGGTGAGGTCGATCACAGGCGGCGATCCTTTCGCGTGCTGTCCCGGGCGCTGCGTTGGGACGAGGCCGGGGAGACGGGCAGGCAGCCTCCGTATTGTATGAGGACGAGGGTGCGGCGGAGGCCCCGGCGCTCCTGTCCCCGCTCGACCCGCCCTTCGAGCGCGCCCTCGTCTCGCAAGGGCAGCCCGGGCACGATCGCCCCACCCACTCGATCCGGTCTCGGATCGCGCTTCGCGTGTTGACGCGGCGAAGCCGCACGGCTCGTCGTCCACGAACAGGAGCACGGACTCGTCATCCGGCAGCCGCCGGCTACAGCCCTGTGCTCATCGCCTGGCTGTGCGATGCTCACACCGAGTCTCATCATTACCGGGCGCTGGAGCTGGCTGACCGTGAGCCTCGGCCGGTGAGACTGGGCGCCACAGGAGATCGAGAGGAAGACATGACCCCGACCGAGCCCGCAGGAGCTGATCCGATCTCGTGGCGCGACGTGACGGAGAACACGCCTGTCGTGACGAGTGACGGCGAGACCGTCGGGCACGTGTCCGAAGTGCTCGGGTCCCAGGAGGAGGACGTCTTCCACGGCATAGAGGTCCATCTCGGCAGGCTGGGTCATCGCGTGTTCGTTCCCGCCGACGAGATCGCCGAGATGACGACAACAGGCCTGACCCTGACACTCACGAGCGGCCAGGTTCACGCGCTTCCCGAGCACACCGAAGAGCGTGCGTTCGAGCTCGGGTGGACCGGACGATTCCGGAAGCACATTGGGTGGGTCGAGGAGAAGGACTGGGACCGATAGAACGCGCTCCCGGGACCGCACGTCGCCCCGGGCGAGGCCGGTCTCTCCGGCTGGCAGCCGGCTTCCCCCCCCCGTGTGCCGGCGGCGCCGGGGAGCTGTCGGTAGCCCGGTCCGGACACACGCCCGCCGCACCGGCCCGGGTCGCGGCCACCCGCGCCGGTATACTTGGCCTCCAACCGTCCCTGCCTGCTCGCCGCCGTGGCGGACGGCCCGCGCCAGAGGCCAGCCATGCTCGAGACTCCCACCTCCACGCCCGAGTTCGTGACCCTCGCGCAGGAGCACATGTCACCGGTCCTCGGCCTCAAGGCGGAACGGGCGATCGCGCGGGGCGAGGGACACCGGCTCCACGGCGTCGACGGGCGCGCCTACCTCGACTTCGTGTGCGGCATCGCGACGAGCGTCCTGGGCCACGGGTACCCTGCCGTGACCGAGGCGATCCACCGCCAGGTCGACACGCTGGTCCACATCAACGGCGCAGGGTTCGCCGAACCGACCGCCCGCCTGGCCGCCGAGATCGCGGCCGCCCTCCCCGACCCGCTCGACACCGTGTTCTTCTCGAACGCCGGCACGGAGGTGATCGAGGGCGCCGTCAAGCTCGCCCGGCGCGTGACCGGCCGGCCGGGCGTCGTGGCCTTCCGGGGCGGCTTCCACGGGCGGACCATGGGCTCGGTTGCCCTCACCAGCACGAACCTGAACTACCGATCGGGATACGAGCCGCTCCTGCCGTCCGTCTACCATGCGCCGTTCCCGGACGCGTACCGGATGGGCGGCGAGGAGGAGGCGAGCCGCCGGGCGCTGGCCGCGCTGCGGGACCTGCTGACGAGCGAGATCCCGGGCCGGTCGGTGGCGGCGCTCGTGCTCGAGGCCGAGCAGGGCGAGGGCGGATACCGGCCGGCGCCCGCCAGCTTCCTGCAGGGTGTGCGCCAGATCTGCGACGAGTACGGCATCCTCTGGGTGGCCGACGAGATCCAGTGCGGCTACGGGCGCACCGGGAAGATGTGGGGCTTCGAGCACGGCGGCGTGGTGCCCGACGTGGTCTGCCTGGCCAAGGCGATCGCCAACGGGCTCCCGCTGTCGGCCCTCGTCACGAGCCGCGAACTCCAGGAGCGCTGGGGCGTGGGCGCGCACGGGACGACGTTCGGGGGCAACCCGGTGTCGTGCGCGGCGGGGCTCGCGGTCCTGAAGACGATCCGCGAGGAGGGGCTGGTGGCCAACGCGGCGGCGAGAGGCGCCGAGCTGCGGGCCGGCCTCGAGCGGCTGCAGGCCCGGGACGAGCGCATCGGCGATGTGCGCGGGTACGGGCTGATGATCGGGGTCGAGTTCGTCACCGACCCGCAGTCGAAGGTGCCCGACGAGGCGCGCACGAGCCGGGTCCTGGCGAAGGCGGCGGACCTCGGGCTGCTGCTCCTCAACTGCGGCACGGACCACAACGTGATCCGCTGGATCCCGCCGCTCAACGTGACCAGCGCAGAGATCGGCGAGGCGCTCGACATCTTCGGGCGCGCGCTCGCTCAGGCGTAGTGCGTCCGCGGGCTGCCGCATCCCAGCCCGCCGCATCCCAGCCCGCCGCATCCCAGTCCGCCGCTGACGCACGCCCCGGGTGGGATAGCCGAACGATGCTTCCCCCGCTCCGTGGCACGGACCCAGGAGCGCGCGCCCGTCGATTAGGCCGAACTTCCAGCGCTGATCGGGGCTGATCCGCCCCGTTTCCCGATCGGATTCTGCCCAAGACGGCCGTTCCGTGGTGCGAGATGTAGCCATGAATATGGTTGATAGATGGCCCGGTTGGTGGCAGTATGCGTGCATGGCAAGACGGGGATCGGGCGCGATGCACGTGGCCAAAGTGGTCCGTCCGTACAAGGATCGGGAGTACACGTACTGGTTCCTGCGCCAGAGCTATCGCGAGGACGGCAAGGTCAAGCACCGGACCCTCGCCAACCTCTCGGCGCTGCCCCCTGACGTGATCGAGCTCGTCGCCCGCGCACTCAAGGGCGAGCGCTTCGTGGGGGCCGGGGCGGCCCTGCGGACGGTCCGCACGCTGCCCCACGGCCACGTCGCCGCGGTCCTGGGCATGGCCCGCGCGCTCGGGCTGCCCGCGCTCCTCGAGCGCCGGCCGTCACGGAGCCGCGACCTCGCGACCGCGCTGGTCGTGGCCCGGGCCCTCGCCCCGGCGTCGAAGCTCGCGACCGCTGCCTGGCTGGCCGACACGACCCTCGCGGGCCGCCTGGGCGTCGAGGGCGCCGACGAGGACGAGCTGTATGCCGCCATGGACTGGCTGCTCGAGCGGCAGGCCCGGGTCGAGGCCGCTCTCGCCCGCCGGCACCTGGGCGCCGGTGCGCTCGTCCTCTATGACCTCTCGAGCACGTACGTCGAGGGCCGCGGCTGCCCGCTGGCGCGCTTCGGCCATTCCCGCGACCACCGGCCCGACCGGGCCCAGATCGAGTTCGGCCTCCTCACCGACGCGCGGGGCTGCCCGGTCGCGGTCGAGGCGTTCAGCGGCAACACCGCCGATCCAGCGACCGTGGAAGCCCAGGTGGACAAGCTGCGCACCCGGTTCGGCCTCACCGAGGTCATCCTGGTCGGCGACCGGGGGATGCTGACGAGCGCCAGGATCGAGCGCCTCAAGGAGGTCGGGGGGATCGGCTGGGTGAGCTGCCTGCGGGCACCGGCGATCCGCGGCCTCGTCGAGGCCGGCGACCTGCAGCTCGGTCTGTTCGACGAGCGCAACCTCGCGGAGATCACGAGCCCCGAGTTCCCGGGCGAGCGCCTCGTGGTCTGCCGCAACCGCGCCCTGGCCGCCGAGCGGGCCCGCAAGCGCGAGGCGCTCCTGGCGGCCACCGAGGCCGCTCTCGCGAAGATCGGCGCCGCGGTGGAGCAGGGCAGGCTCAAGACGGCGGCTGCGATCGGCCTGCGCGCGGGCCGAGTGGTGAACGCGAAGAAGATGGCCAAGCACGTCGAACTCGACATCGCCGACGGAAAGTTCGCGTATCACCGGCGGGCCGACGCGCTCGCCGCCGAGGCGGCCCTCGACGGGCTCTATGTCGTGCGCACGAGCGTGTCCGCCGAGCGGCTCGACACATCGGCGGTGGTCGAGACGTACAAGCGCCTCTCGGGCGTCGAGCGCGACTTCCGCGCCCTCAAGGGTGACGACCTGCTGGTCCGGCCGATCTTCCACTACAAGGCGGACCGTGTCCGCTCGCACCTGTTCATCTGCTTCCTGGCGGCCTATCTACGCTGGCACCTCGAGGCGGCCTGGGCGCCGCTCCTCTTCCGCGACGAGACGCCGCCGGCGCGCGTCGATCCGGTCGTGCCGCGGCCGCGCTCGGAGCGCGCGCTCGCCAAGGAGGCCAGTCACACCACCCCCGACGGGCTGCCGGTGGGGGGCTTCGGGCGCCTGCTCGCGCATCTCGCCACGCTCACCGAGCACCGGGTCATCCCGGCCGGGCTCGACGAGCGAGCCGCCTTCTGGCAGCAGGACGAGCCCACACCGCTCCAGGCCCGCGCCTTCGAGCTGCTCGGCTTCACGCCGGCGTCCGTGTAGCCAGAGCACCGCAGCTCAATCAGCCGATTTCGTGCTCAAACGCGCCCGCCGGGCGCTGGAAGTTCGGATTAG
>JAJYDP010000499.1 GCA_021777365.1 Chloroflexota bacterium
CACGGCTCCGCCGGTCACGCTTCGGCGTGTGCGTCTGTGCGATCTCTCGGCCGAACAGCGAGACGCCCTCGTCCGCCGTTCCGCGGGCACCGGCGAGGACGTCCGGGATGCCGCGCGGGCGATCGTCCGGGCCGTCCGGACCGGGGGCGACGCCGCGCTGCGGGACCTGGGCGAACGGCACGGTGGCGCGTGGACCGAGGGGATCCCGCCCGGATCTCCGGCGGGGACGCAGGCGCCGATCCGCGTCCCCGTCGATCGGCTGCGCGCGGCGGATGGCGCGCTCGCGCCCGGGCTCCGAGAGGGGCTCCTGCTGATGGCCCGCCACATCGAGGCGTTCCACCGCGTGCAGGTCCCGGCGCGCGAGCAGTGGGTGGACGTCGCGCCGGGGATCCGTGTCGGGCGGGTCTGGCGCCCGCTGGACCGGGTCGGGATCTACGTCCCCGGCGGCGAGGCCGCCTACCCGAGCTCGCTGCTGATGGGGGTCATCCCGGCTCGACTCGCCGGGGTGGGCGCGGTCGTCGTGGCGAGCCCCGCGGGCCGCGACGGGTCGCTCTCGCCGGTTCTGCTGGGCGCCGCCGGTCTGCTGGGGGTGGAGGAGTTCTACGCGATGGGCGGAGCCCAGGCGATCGCCGCGCTGGCGCACGGCACTGCCTCGGTGCGCGCCGTCGACCGGATCGTGGGTCCCGGCAACGCATGGGTCACTGCCGCCAAGCTGGAGGTGCTCGGCGACGTTGCGATCGACATGCCGGCCGGTCCGTCCGAGGTCATGGTCCTGGCGGACGGGACGGCCGAACCGGCCCACGTGGCGGCCGACCTGCTGAGCCAGGCCGAGCACGGCCCCGATTCGGCCGCCGTGCTCGTGGTGACGGACGAGGCGATCGCAGACGCGGTGCAGGCCGAGGTCGACCGCCAGCTGCCACTCCAGCCGCGGCTGCGGTTCCTGGCCGCATCGCTCGGGTCGGCGGGGCTGATCGTGGTGGCCGACCAGCTTGACGATGCGGTGGCCTTCGTCAACGAGTACGCGCCCGAGCACCTGTCGGTGGCCGTGGACGGCGCCGTCGAGCTGCTCCCGCGGATCCGCCACGCGGGTTCGGTGTTCCTCGGCGCGTACGCCCCGGAGTCCGCCGGGGACTACGCGACCGGGTCGAACCACATCCTGCCCACCGGCCGGCTGGCCCGCGCGTACGGGCCGCTCTCGGTCGAGGCGTTCGGGCACTGGATGCAGGCGCAGGTCGTGGACCGGGATGGCCTCGCTTCCATCGCGCCGGCCGTGGCGGCGGTCGCGGAGGCCGAGGGGCTGATCGCCCACCGGCGCGCGGTCGAGATCCGGTTCGAGAATCAAGCGCCGGAGGCACGCACCCCGTGAGCACGCACCCCGCGAGCGCGCATCCCGCGAACACGCATCCCGCGAACACGGACGCCGCCAGCGTCGCCGGGATGGCGCACGGTCCCGACCCAGACCTGTCCGTCCCGCCCGGCGGCGCCGGCGGCACGGGCTACCAGTGGGAGGCCAGCGACGCGGAGGTCGCCGCCGCCCACGGGCTGGATCCGGCGCAGGTGGTCCGATTCGACACGAACACCTCGCCGCGCACGGCCCCCGCGCTGCCGGGATGGATCGACGCCGCGGCTGCGGACGGGCGGCTCAACGAGTACCCCGACGCGACCTACGCCCGGCTCACACGGGCCATCTCGGCGCGGGTCGGGGTCCCCTCCGGTTGGATCACGGTGGGCGCCGGGGCGGACGAGATCCTGGACCTCGCCGCGAAGAGCTGCCTTCGCGCGGGCGCGCGGGCCGTGGTTCCCACGCCGAGCTATGCCATGTACCCGGTGGTGACGCGCCAGCGCGGCGCCGTGCTGGTCGACGTGCCTCGCGGCCGTCCCGAGGACGGGTTTCCGCTCGATGAGGAGGCCCTCCTCCGCGCGGCGGCCGGCGCCGATCTCACCTGGCTGTGCGACCCGAACAACCCGACCGGGACCGCGGAGGCGCAGGCGACCCTGCTGGGGCTGCTCGATCGGCTGGCCGCCCAACCGGGCGGCGGGCCCGTCGTGGTGGTCGACGAGGCCTACCGGGAGTTCGCGGGCGCGAGCCTGGTCGGCGAGGTGGGGCGGTTCCCCCGCCTGGTGGTCGTTCGCACGCTGTCCAAGGCGTATGGGCTGGCCGGGATCCGCGTGGGCTACGCGGTGGCCCAACCAGCGCTCACGGCGCGCCTCTCGGCCGTTCGTCCGCCCGGCAGCGTCGCGACACTGTCGGCGTCGATCGCCGCGGCCGCGCTGACCGACCCGGCGTTCGCCGCCACGAACGTGGCCATGCTCGCGGAGGAGCGCGAACGATTCCGGAAGGCGCTCCTGGACGCGGGCTGGCGGGCCATGCCGAGCGTCGCGAACTTTCTGCTGGTCGACATGCGTACCCCCGAGGCGGCCGACGCCGCTGCGGGGCGGCTCCTGCGCCACGGACTTGTCCCGCGCCGGTTCGGACCCGGGCCGCTGCGCGCCTTCGTGCGGTTGACGGTCCGGACGCCCGACCAGGACGACAGACTCATCGCCGTGCTGGGCGCCGGGCCCGGCCGGGGCACCGAGCCCGGAAAGGGGACAGCCACATGAGCGACGCGGCATCGCGGCGCGCGGAGGTGCGCCGCACCACCCGCGAGACCGACGTGCGGGTCGGGCTCGACCTGGATGGGTCGGGGCAGGCCCGGATCAGCACCGGTGTCGGGTTCTACGATCACCTGCTGACGTCGCTCGCGCACCACGCGCTGTTCGACCTCGAGATCGACGCCACCGGGGACCTGCACGTCGACGAGCACCACACGGTGGAGGACGTGGCGCTGGCGCTGGGACGCGCGCTGCGGCGCGCGCTGGGCGACGCGGCCGGTATCGAGCGGTTCGGCGACGCGTCCGTGCCCATGGACGAGGCACTGGCGCACGCCGTCGTCGACTGCTCCGGGCGGCCGTACGCGGTCCTGTCGCTCGCGTTCCGGGCCGACCGCATCGGCACGCTGCCGACGCAGCTCATTCCCCATGCGCTCGAGTCGTTCGCGCGGGAGGCGGGCCTCACGCTGCATCTCCGGGCCGACGGCGCCAACGATCACCACGTCGCGGAGGCCGCGTTCAAGGCGCTTGCCCGCGCCCTGCGTCAGGCGGTCGCGATCGACCCGCGGCGCGCGGGGGTGGCGTCCACCAAGGGCACCCTCGGCGGCGAGCCGGTCGACGTATGACGGACGAGGCGCGGGTCTCCGTGGCGCTCGTCGACTACGGGGCCGGCAACCTGCTGAGCATCGGCCAGGCGCTTGCCGTGCTCGGGGCGGACGTGCGCGTCGTTGGCCGCGCCGGCGAAGTCGGGAGTCCGGACCTGGTCGTGGTCCCCGGCGTCGGTGCGCAGGGCCCGGCGATGCGGCGTCTGCGCCGGTCGGGCCTGGACACGGCGCTCGCGGAGGCCGTGGAGGGCGGCGCCTGGTACCTGGGCATCTGCCTCGGCATGCAGCTGCTGTTCGAGCGCTCCGAGGAGGATGGCTCCCACGGTCTGGCGTGGATGGCGGGGGATACCCGCCGGCTGCCCTCCGCACCGCGCCTGCCGCACATCGGCTGGAACGAGCTCGAGGTGGTGACGCCCCACCGGATGCTCGACGGGCTTCCGCCGCGGGCGCCGATGTACTTCGTCCACTCGTACGCGCCCGTGCCGGGCGATCGCGGGGTGGTCGTCGCCGAGACGACGCACGGTGGCCGCTTCGCCAGCGCGGTGGCCAGCGGCCGCCTGCTCGGCCTGCAGTTCCATCCGGAGAAGTCCGGCAGGGACGGCCTCCGCGTGCTGCGGAACGTGCTCGACCTGGTTGCGTGGCGCCGGGCGGGGGTGGAGCGGGACGTGCCCGCGCCCGCAAGCCGGGGCGCTGCCTGATGCTACTGCGTCGCGTAATCCCGTGCCTGGACGTCCGGTCTGGGAGGGTCGTGAAGGGCACGCAGTTCGTGGGCCTAATCGACGAGGGCGACCCGGCCGAGCTCGCGGCCCGCTACGCGGAGGCGGGTGCCGACGAGATCTGCTTCCTGGACATCACCGCGGCGGTGGAGGAACGGGCGACGCTGCTGGACGTCGTGGAGCGGACGGCCCGGCGCGCGTTCGTGCCGCTCACCGTCGGGGGTGGGGTCCGGTCGGTCGACGACATGCGCGGGGTGCTGCGGGCGGGTGCCGACCGGGTCGCCGTGAACAGCGCCGCGGTGGCCGATCCGACGCTGGTCGATCGGTGTGCCCGGCGGTTCGGGCGCCAGTGCGTGGTGGTCTCGATCGACGCCCGGCGGACGGACCAGCCGAGCCAGGCGGGCGGGGCGCGCCCGACGGATGCGGCGGGCCGCCGTGGGTCCGGCCCGGCCGGGAGCGGGCCCGGCCCGACCTGGGAGGTGGTCGTGCGCGGCGGGCGCCAGGAAACCGGGCTCGACGCGGTCTCCTGGGCGCGCGAGGCGGCCGAACGC
>JAJYDP010000500.1 GCA_021777365.1 Chloroflexota bacterium
GATTCACTGGCCGCCGACAGACCGCTTCCTGTGCTTCCCTGTGCAGGTGTGGACCGCCTCTGTGCAGGTGTGTGAACGCCCATGTGCAGGGGCGCGCGAGACCCGCGCTGAGCCCGACCTCGGGCCGCGCCCTCGATCCCGGCGGGTCCGTCCCGGGGTCCCGGACACGACGCTTGGCCCATGCGGAGCGGCCGCGCCAGGGCGCACGATGGCGGCGCGAGGAGGTTGCCAATGCCCGCCAACCCGTTCCATCCAGCCAAGCCCGATCCGCTCCGACGGTGGGTCGCCCGGCTCGCCATCCCGTTCGCAGGCGTGGTAGCCGGGACCGTGACCGGCTTCGCCGTCGCCGCGCTCGCGCACCGTCAGGGTCCCTCGGAGCACCCGGCGCTGGAGCTGGCGCCCGAGGACAGCACGATCGACTTCGACAAAGGCGGCGTGTGGCTGGCTCGGCAGTCGGGCGTGGGCGACGGCCGGAGCGCCGGTGCCGACGACATCGTGGACGAGATCGCCGATGGCGTGCCGGCCACGGGAATCCGCCCGACGTTCGAGGTCGAGGCCGAGCTGGCGCGGGAGCTCGCCGCGGATTCGGCGCCCGGGACATAAGGGGACGCGGGCGTGCCGTTCGACGCCGGGCGCGAGGCCGTCCTCGCCCGCTGATCGCCCCGCGCCGCTGCCGGTCGGCGGTCGGGCGCTGCTGCGCTCAGCGCGCCGCTGGGGTCAGCGCGCGGCGCGCGCGATGCCGATCGCGACGACGACGCTGAGGATCAGGACGCCCATGACCAGGGCGGGTACCGGCCCGGTCGAGCTCATGGCGACCGTCGCCAGGCCGGTGAGCGCAAGGATCGCGAGCAGTGCCAGCGAGATCACCTGGCGCCACCTGGCCCCGGACCAGCCGCGCGGACCGGTCGGCCGACCGCCCCCGCCGGCGAGTCGCTGCCCGCCGCGCGCGTGCCGCACCGGACGGTCCGGGCGATTCGCAGGCCCCCGACCGACAGTCATCGTGGCATCCCTCCGGTTCTCCCCCGAAAGACGGCGTCGTAGGCGCCGACCAGCTCCTCTCCGAGCAGGGCCGCGCCATCGCCCCGCCGCTCGGCGACCCAGGCAGCCGTCACCCGTACCCACGCGGGTTCGTTGCGCCGCCGTGGCGCGCCCGGAGGCGGGAGATACGGCGAGTCCGTCTCGACCAGCAGTCGGTCTGCCGGAACGATCCGGGCGACCAGGGCCGACGCCTCCTCGCCGCGGCGGAACACGAGGCCCGAGAAACTGATCGCCAGGCCGAGCTGGAGCGCGGCCTCCGCGTAGTCGACCGGCCCCGAGAACGAGTGCAGGATCGCGGGCGGCCGCCCCTCCAGCGCCGCCGTCCAGGACGGGTCCCCGACACCGGCGTCCCGCAGCTCCGCCAGCAGCTCGTCCTGCGCATCGCGCCGGCCGGCGGCAGATCGGCAGTGCAGGATCACCGGCTTGCCCATGGCGCGGCCCAGCGCGAGGTGCCGGCGCAGGTTCGCCAGCTGCGCGTCGCGCGGCGAGAACGCGCGGTCGTAGTCGAGCCCGGTCTCGCCGATGGCGACGACGCTCGGGTCCCCCGCGAGCGCCCGCACCTCGGACCACATGGCGTCGTCCACGGTCGACGCCACGTGCGGATGAATCCCCACCGCGACGTCGAGGCCCAGCGGGATCGGCTCGGACCCACCGTCCGGGGCAGCGCTCGGAGCCACGCTCGGAGATCCGCCAGCGTCCGCGGAGCGCGGCCTCGCGTCCGGCGATCCGCACGCCAGCGCCACGGCGGCGCGCGAGGACTCGAGGTCCCAGCCCGGCACGAGGAGCCGCTCGACGCCGGCGAGCGCCGCCGCGGCCAGCACCTCGGCGATGTCGGCGGCGAACGGCTGGGCCTGGACGTGACCGTGCGAGTCGACGAGGCGCACGGGATCGGGCACGGCGGCTATCCGTTCAGGCCCTGGCCGCGCTCGCGGGCTCATCCCGGCTCGCGAGCTGGGCCTCGGTCTCCAGGCGGGGGAACAGCGGGGCCGGCACGCCGATGCGGCCGCCGGTCGGGCCGCTCCCCCAGCGCAGGAGATCGCCGAGGGGCGGACCGCCGTTGCCATCCGGAGCGTAGGGATACGGCACCCCGAGCTGCTCCGCGAGACGCGGGGCGACGTTCGGGAGGAACGGCGCCGCGGCGAACCCGACGAGCCGGCATGCTTCGAGGAGATCGCCGAGGACGCCATGCAGCCGCGCGCTCGCCGCCTCGTCGCCGTCCCGGGCCGCCTTTGCCAGCACCCAGGGCTGCTCGAGGTCGACGAACCGGTTGGCCGCCCCGACGAAGTCCCAGAGTGCGGCCAGCGCATCGTGCAGCAGGTAGCCCGAGAGCTTCGCCTCGTGCGCCGCGCGCGCCTGGCGCCACGCCACCGCGAGCTGCGCCTGGTCCGGGGCGCGGGGCACCGGCCGCTCGCCGCCGAGATAGCGCGCCGTCATCGAGAGGCTGCGGTTGACGAGGTTTCCGAAGTCGTTCGCCAGGTCCGCGTTGTAGCGGCGAACGAAGGAATCCCACGACACGTCGCTGTCGCGGTCGAACGCGACCTCCCGCAGGAGCACGTAGCGCGCGCCGTCGGTGCCGAGAGCCGCCACGACATCGGTCGGATCCAGGAAGTTGCCCCGGCTCTTGCTCATCCGCTCGCCCTGCACGAGGAGCCAGCCGTGGACCCAGACCTCGCGCGGCAGCGGCAAGCCGGCGCTCATCAGCATGGCGGGCCACATGATCGTGTGCAGCCGGTTGATGTCCTTGCCGATGATGTGCAGGTCCGCTGGCCACCAGGACGCGAACCGGTCGGGCTCGTCCGGGAAGCCCACCCCGGTGACGTAGTTCGTCAGCGCATCGAACCACACGTAGACCGTGCCGGCGTCCGGGTTCCACGAGCCGTCAGGGAGCTGCGAGGACGAGCCGTCCGGCATGATCGGGAACGGGATCCCCCAGGGCGCCTTCTCGCGGCTGACCGAGAAGTCCTCCAGGCCCTGCCGGATGAACCCCAGCATCTCGTTCTTCCGGTACTCCGGCTGCACCCAGCCGGGATGCTCGGCGTAGTGGCGCTCGAGCCGCTCCTGGTAGGCGGACAGGCGGAAGAACCAGTTGCGCTCCGTGAGCCACTGGAGCTCGACCCCGGGATGGTTCGGGCAGTGCACCCCGGTCGCGTCCTCGACCAGGTCGCTGGGCGCGCGAAACCCTTCGTTCGGGCAGTACCAGCCCTCGTACGTGCCCTGGTACAGGTCGCCGTTGGCATGGGCCCGGCGGATCATCTCGTGGACGGCGCGCACGTGGTCAGGATCCGTGGTGCGGATGAAGCGATCGGGGGCGATCCCGAGCCCGCGCTCGGCGGTTGCGAACAGCTCGACCATCTCGTCCACGAACGCCTTCGGGGTCTTGCCGAGCTTCCCGGCGGTGGTCGCGATGTTCACCGAGTACTCGTCGGTCCCGGTCAGGAAGAACGTCTCGTCGCCGTGCATCCGGTGCCAGCGGGCGATCGCGTCCGCGCCCACCACCTCGTAGAGGGTGTGGAGCCCGGGCCTGCTGTTGGCATAGGCGATCGCGGTGGTCAGGTAGAAGCGCTGCAGGTCGGCCATTGGCGGCGATGGTAGCAGGAGCGAACCGGCCGGCCGGGGCGCCATGAGCCGATGGGCAGAGCAGGACCCGCGGACGGTGCCGCGGGTCCTGGCCGCTCGTCGGATGGATGGCGTGGTGGATCGCCGCCGGCACTCCGACGACGCCGGCGCCCGCGACGTCAGGCGCCGGGTCCGGGTCCCGTGTCGGGCTTATCGGACGGCGTCTCTCCCGGAGCCGCCTGCTCCGCCTGCTGGCGGCGCAGCTCGGCCGCGTACTCCTTGCTCCTGGTGGCGACTTTGTGCCCCACCTCCGTGGTCACGTTGGCGGCCTTCTGGAGCGCCGGGCCGGCGTTCTCCGCGGCGACCGCGGCGAGCTCGGCCGCCTTCGCCGCGACTTCGCGGAGCACCGGGCCAGCATGCTCGGCGACGCTGTCGATCATCCCCTGCAGCTGACCGACCCAGTCGCGCGCGCTCTCGTCGTGGACGCGCCACCCGCCGGTCTCCCAGTCCGCCGCGGGCGCGCCGCTCCCGTTGCCGCCCGGCCCGGTTGCGGCCGCCCCCTCGGCCGGCTCGAAACCCGCGGACGGCTCTCCCGTCGACGACTCGGTGTCTTCCTGACTCTCGGACGCCTCCGGCTGCTGCCCCGTCATCGGTCCCATCGCGGGGGTGGGTTCCCCCTTGCTTGTCATGTCTGGCTTCGGGCTCTCGTCCATGTGCTCCCCCTTCGGGGTTGCAGTGCCCGCGCGGGCACGTACCGTTGCGGCTGCAGTGTACCGCGGCGCGCCCCGGCCGCCTCAAGTGCCGGCTGGCAGATGGCGGGCCGTGGGCCCTCGGCGGCGCAGCTTTCAGT
>JAJYDP010000501.1 GCA_021777365.1 Chloroflexota bacterium
GTGCATGGGGACGGCCCCCACTCGGCGCCGCCCGAGCAGCGGCGAACCCGCGGAGCATGCCGGGGACCGGCGACGGGGGATACGGAGCGCCTGCGCACCTCCGCGGGCGGGCAGCGGTGGCCGCGAGCGCACCCAGCCGGTTTCCTTTGACATCCATGGTAAGTTCCCCCGACTCGGCCACCGTCTCCTGCCCTATCCGGCAGGCCGAGCCGGTTCGATCTGGCACGGGCGGGAGAAACGAGGGGGGACACACATGGCTGTCGTCATGATCGACGAGCTTGCCGGGGGAGGCCCGGAAACCGTCGATCTCCTCCGTCAGCTCGGTCTGCTCCACAGGATCAAGTCGGCGCCCGGGTTCATCGGGCACTGGAGCGGCACGACGAGCACCGGCTACCGCGTCGTCGAGATCTGGGACTCGCCGGAGTCCCACCAGGCGTGGTACGAGAGCGCCGTGAGACCCAGCCTGCCGCCCGGCGCGGAACCGCCGACGCCGACGTACGTCGACGTGCTCGCCGAGGTGCAGCCCGGATGACGCGAGAGGGGGCCGACCCCTCACGGCGCCGGCCCCCTCTCCACCCGCCCCGCGCCCCTCGGCGCCGTGGAGCGCCGGCAGCAGCGAGGCCGGGGAGCCTCTGTGGGTGTCAGTACGAGCGGCGGTGCGTCTGGAAGCAGTCGCTGCAGTAGACGGGCTTGTCGCCGCTGGGGCGGAACGGCACCTGCGCCTCGCGGCCGCAGCTCGAGCACGTGACGGTGAACATCTCGCGCGGGGCGCGATCGTAGCCGCCCGAGTGCCCGCCACCGGAGTATCCGCCGCCCCGCGAGCTCTCGCCGCGCGATGCCTTGCGGCTGGCTCGGCACGACGGGCAGCGGCGCGGCTCGCTGAACTGGCGATCCGCGTAGAACTGCTGCTCGGACGCGCTGAACACGAACTCCTGGCCGCAATCGGCGCAGGTCAGGGTCTTGTCGGACTGTGAGTACACGAAGAACACTCCTTCTCGCACGGCCTCAGCGAACCTTCTCGCCGAGAGCCGAGGAGAGGGAGTGATCGAAGCGGCCGCGTGATGCTGTAGCGCCATCATCGGCGCGTCGCCGCACGGTACCACGTTCCGCTGCCTTCCTTCTAGTGTCCGTTCCTGTCGCCGGCTCGTGAGGGCAATCCGAGGCCCGCACCCGGCGCAGATATCACGTTTCGGCTGCCGCGGGGTGGTGCGTCTTCGGCGACCCGACGCTTCAGGAGCTTCGGTCCAGGAGATCGACGTCCCGCCCGACTTCCGGTGAAGCGCTTGCCGCCAGCTTGGCGTCAAGGCGCGGATCCGAGAGCGCCGCGAGCAGCTCGCCGGCCTCCGGCCGGTGGTGTGACCACTCGTGGAACTGGCCGGCACGACGGCCCATGCACCACGCTCCGTGCATCGCCATCGCCAGGGACGTTTCGGTCACCTGTGCATCCTCGAGGGCCGAGTACAACTCCTGCGCCCGCCGGTAGGAGGCGCGTCGAGCACCCTTCGAGTGGGGCGCTCCGCCCGCGAAGACGAGGGCACCGGCAAGTCGCGCAACGTCGAGGTGATGCCTGTCCACGGTCCCGTCAGCGTGCCGCGCCGAACGCGTGACGCGTGCCGAAGATCACCAGGACGACTGGCCCGCCGAGCCCCACCCTGGGCACCACCCGCACCTCAAGCTTGTGTCTGCGGGCGACATCACCGAGCGCGACGGCGAGGGCGGGCCGAGGGCTGCTGCGCTGGACGACCTCGCGCACGTCGGTTTCGAGCTCTGCGGTTCCCACGGAACTGAGAAACATGACCCTGATGGCGCCGTTCGGACCGACCAGGTTGAGCCGCTCGTCGACCGGCTCGGTTCTCGTG
The DNA here is from genome assembly GCA_021777365.1 of Chloroflexota bacterium. The sequence goes on from JAJYDP010000501.1 coordinate 1,860, forward strand.
GGCGCGGCGCCGGCAGGCAGCGGCAGTGATGCGACGCGTGAACGACGGGGAAGCATGAGGGACCTCGCCCTGCCGGCCAGGCGCGGGGGCTTCGGCCGACAGGGGCCGCGCGGCCAGACAGTAGTATGCGCTCCTTCGGCCTCCAGCCGGCGAGGCCCGGGACCTGCGTCGCGACTGGGCCCTCCGGCATTCCCATCGTGCAGCCGAGGGACCCGGACAGCGAACCGAGGAACCCGTCGATGTTCCGGGACACGCGGATGAGGCCCGTGGCCATGGCCATGACCGCGATCGAGACGTTCTGGACGGACTGGTTCCACGGGTGACGGGTGGTGGAGACCAGCGGAAGCGAGGTTGAAGCCGGGGTCAGCGACGGACGACGCCGACCCCTCTCGCCGGTGTTCGGCGATCTGCCCCGCAGCCGACGCCATCGGACGTTCCTGGGCAGTTTCGTGGGCGACGACGGCCGGGCTGAAGCCCTTCGCGATCAGCCGGACGGCCGGGACCCTCTCCTGCAGGCCGATCGGCGCCGTCCGCCCGACAGGCGGGTGAGGATCGAGTACTGTGCCGGTGAACTCCGTTGGATGGCACCGGGCCGCGGCGTCAGCGGCGTCGCTGCCCGTCGTCCTGAACGGGCCGGCCCGTCGGCGCGACCGTGGGCGACCCCCGGTGGATCCCGAACCGATGCGCGAGCCGCGGCCATTCGGGGTCGTCGACTGCCCACGCGCGTTCCCGGGTCCCGGCTCCGCTGACCCGCGCGATCGTCCCCTCCGAGGTGAGCACGAGCCGTGCGCCGTCCGCCAGCGCGAGCTCGCGGCGGCGATACCGGCCGCGCACCCCCCTCGCCGTCCCCGCGCCCCCAACCGTCACGGCGCTGGTTTCACTGTCAGGCATCGCCATCGCCCCTCGCGGCTTCCACCCTGCGATCGGGATCGCCCTGTGGCGGCACGAGCTCGAGGTCGATCGTCCGGACACGGCGGGCCGAACCGGCGGCGGTGCGCACGAGCGCCGACGGAATCGCCGTGCCGGCGAGCGCCTCGACGACCGCGATCTCGCCGGCGTAGAGCCCGGTGCCGTTGATGCGCACGCGATCGCCGACACTGAACGCCGCGCCGCCGAGGCGCGCCCTGAGATCGATGGAGACCACCGTCGGCCGCTGCGCCGGCATGTCGCGAGCGGCAGCTCGCTGGCTTGTCGCCGTCCGAGCGGGAGGATAGGACTGCTTGCGCTTGCGCATGCCTAGGCTCCCCGCCGGGGTCGCTGGTTCTGCTCCCTGGGCGGCCGTGGCTCGTGGCCCGGCCGGGGAGGCCGCGGAGCGGTGCCGGGCGCCATGTCCGGGTGCCGGCCCTCCGGCCCGCGAGCCCGGGCGACTTCCACGGATCGCTCGAACGCCTCAGCGGCCTCGGGGGTGAGGCTCCGGATCCACGCGCTCTGGATCTCGCGCATCCGGTCGGTCTGTGCGGCACGCCGTTCGCGCGCCTGCAATGCATGCTTCGACATGGGGCTCCCTCTCGGAGGCCGGGGGTGCCGGCGTCCGTTCGGTCGGGTCGCGAAGCCGCAGGCCGCACGATGCGCCGACGCGTCCACGGTACGCCCTCGGCGCGAGATGCGCCCACCGCGTGCAGCAGACGCACAGGTTCGAGGCGGAGTTCACGGCTGGAAGCCGCCTGAGCCGGGACCGGCTTCCCACACGACCGATCCTCCCGGGCGATGGCCTGCCCGCCGGCGGCGAGGGCCGGCCGCGTCAGCGCAGGAACAGGCTGTAGGTCAGCACCGAGAGCACGAAGCCCGTGAAGACGACGTACTTCCAGTTGTGCTCGGCGAACGCGAAGAAGAGCAGCGACGACAGGACCCGCACGTACGGCGTCAGCATCAGCGACGCGATCCCGAGGCTCATCAGCAGCTTGGGCTGGATCTGGGCGCCGGCGACCTGTCGGAGGTCCGAGACGACGAACTCGAACAGGTTCATGCCGTTGATCTGATACTCGACCCCCAAGTGTCCTGTCTCCAGCCAGTACCACGCCAGGCCGATGACGACGAAGATCACGCTGACGACGACGCCCGCCAGGAGGACGTAGCTCACCAGCACTTCCATCTGGCCCTCGAGCGCACGCGCCCGTTCGCCGTCGGGATTGCCCGCGTTCACAGCAGACCTCCGAGGCCGCGGACGAGCATCTCGACGCCGAGCACGAGGAGCACGACGAGGAAGAACAGGCGCACCGTCTCGTTGCGCAGCCGCACGAGCACGCGCGTGCCGATGAAGGCGCCGAACAGGATGCCCAGCATCACCGGAGCCACGAGCCCGGGATCGATGACCCCTGCCGCCAGGTACACGCTCGTGCCGGCGAGGGCGGTCACGCCGATGATCAGGTTGCTGGTCGTGGTCGAGACCTTCGGCGGCAGCCCCATGACCAGGTCGTGGATCAGCACCTTGAGCGCGCCCGCCCCGATCCCCAGCATGCCGGCCACGAGGCCGGCGCCGAACATCAGCGGCCCGCCGAAGTAGGCGCGCACCGCGTGGTAGGTGATCGTCTGCCCGGTGGGCTGGTCGTAGTAGCTGCCCTCGAGCTCCAGCCAGTGCGT
>JAJYDP010000502.1 GCA_021777365.1 Chloroflexota bacterium
GTGCTCATCCCGCCATACTTTGTATGGCGTTTGCACCAGTGCGTCCTGGTCGTCGAAGGCCGGCCGGCCAGCGCGCTCCCAGCGACCGGCGCGCTCCCCCCGCTGATATACCGCGCGCTCCCAGCGGCCAGCGCGCTCCCCCCGATCCCGGATACGATCGACCCCGTGACCTCCGGCTCGGTCCCGCTCATCATCGACTGCGACACCGGCATCGACGACGGCCTGGCCCTGCTCTACGCCTGCGCCTCGCCGGAGGCGGAGATCGTGGCCGTCACCTGCACGGCCGGGAACGTGGACGCCCGGCAGGTGGCGGAGAACACGCGGGCCGTGCTCGAGCTGGCGGGCCGGACCGACGTGGAGGTGGCACTCGGGCGCGAGGTGCCGGTCCTGCGCGAGCTGGTCACCACGCCGGAGACGCACGGGCCGCGCGGCATCGGCTGGGCGGAGCTCCCGCCGCCGACCATGCCGCTCTCCCCGCGGCACTCGGCCGACCTGATCGTCCAGGAGGCGCGCCGCCGGCCGGGCGAGATCACGCTGGTCACGCTCGCGCCGCTCACGAACGTCGCGCTGGCGGTGCTCCGCGAGCCGGAATTGCCGCGCCTGCTCGGGCGTCTCGTGATCATGGGCGGCACCTACCGCGCACCGGGCAACACCACGCCGGTGAGCGAGTGGAACATCCACGTCGACCCTGAGGCGGCGCAGATCGTGTTCCGGGCCTGGGCGTCGGCGATCGGCCGCGACGCGTCGGTGCCCCGTGCCCTGGCCCTGGGCCTCGACGTGACCGAGCTGGCAAAGCTGCTCCCCGAGCACTTCGCCAGCCTGGGCCGGCGCGCCGGGACGGACGGGGCCGCGCTGGAGGCCCGGGTGCGATCGGCGGACGGGCCCGTCCCCGCCAATCCAGTGCTCCGCTACCTGGCCGACTCGCTCCGCTTCTACATGGAGTTCCACGAACGGTACGACCGCTTCTACGGGGCCTTCATCCACGATCCCCTGGTCGTCGCCGTCGCGCTCGACGCCGAGCTCGCCCGGGCCACACCGGTGGCCGTGGACGTGGAGGTCGCCGGCGCGATCACGACCGGGCAGACGGTGGCCGACTGGCGCCACCTGTGGGGCCGGACCGCGAACGCCGACGTGGCCGTCGAGGCGGACGCGGGGGTGTTCCTGGACCGCCTGGTCGACCGGCTCGGGGGTCTGGCGGCGATGGGTGCCGGCGTGGCAAGCTGTGCGCCGTGAGGCTGACTCGCGGCCCCGCGATCACGGGAGGAGAGGTTGATGAACTGGATCTCGCGGCAGTTCCCCACCCGGGTCATTGTCCTGATCCCAGTCGCGATCGCGATCAACATCGTTCTCGGCGCGACCGTCCAGCAGGCCCTGAAGCTGCCGATCTACCTGGATTCGATCGGCACCATCCTGGTCGGCGTGCTGGCCGGGCCGCTGGCAGGACTCGTGACGGGCGCGCTCGCCAACCTGATCTGGGGCTACCTGCTGCCTGCCCCGATCGGCACCACCACCATCGGCCCCTTTGCCATCACGGCGGCTGTCATCGGGATCCTGGCGGGCATCTGGGGGCAGCTCGGCCTCTTCAGGTCGCGCAAGGGCGATCCCGGACGGGCCGCCATCGGCGCCGTCATCGCGGTGATCATCGTGGGGGGCGTGGCGCTGTACACCTACGGTCGCGCGTACGGCAGCACCACCGCGTTCAACAACAACGTCTTCGGAAACTCGGCCATCACGTTGGACCAGTCGCGGGTCTTCTTCTTCTTCGTCATGACCGCGTTCGTGCTCCTCATCGGCTGGGCGCTGTTCCTGCGACGCGACGCGGGAGCGGTGTATGCGGTCGGCGCCGGGCTCATCACCGGGATCGTGGCGGCCATCGTGTCGGCCCCGATCGCTGCGATCGTCTTCGGCGGCGTGACCGGGAGTGGCGTCGACGCCCTCGTGGCGGCGTTTCGGGCCGGGGGAGACAGCCTCTACGCATCCACCCTGAAGCAGGGCCTGCTCTCCGACCCTCTCGACAAGATGATCACCAGCTTCGTCGTGTTCTTCATCATCACCAGCCTGTCGACACGGTTCGTCGCGCGGTTCCCGAACGGTGAGAAGGCGGTCGCGACGGAGACGAAGTGATCTGCTCGTGACGCGGGACGACAGCCTCGGAGTGGCCGGCGCGGCCGCACGGCTTCCTGCATTCGTCCTTCGCCCCCCGAGCGGCCCGTACCGCTCGCTCAACCCCGCGACCAAGCTCGTCATCGGCCTGGTCGAGGTGGCGGTCGCGTTCGGAGCCGGCCACTGGACCGGGCCCGTGGTCGTCCTGTGGCTCCTCGCGGCGGTGGCGTTGATCGCTGGTGTCGCGCGGCAGCTGGCCATCGTGGCGTCGCTGACGCTTCCGGTGGTGGGCTCGATCCTGCTGATCAACACGTTCCTGCTCCCGGGCGCGACCGACCCCATCGTCCGGCTCGGACCGCTGGCCCCGACGTGGAGCGGCCTCGCCTTCGGCGTCGAGGTGACGCTGCGCCTGCTGGCCATCTCGCTCGCCCTGGCACTGGTCTACCTGACGACTCCCACCGACGATCTCCTCTCCGACCTCGAGCGGCGCGGGGTGGGCCGACGGCTGGTCTTCATCGTGGGCGCGGCCGTGAACACGGTCCCGCGCACGATCGAGCGGGCGGCGGAAATCATCGACGCCCAGAGAGCACGGGCGCTGGACACGGAAGGCCGCTTCTGGCGGCGCGCCAGGGGCGTGGTTCCGCTCGCGGCCCCTGTCATCTTCGGGGCACTCACCGAGGTCGAGGAACAGACCATGGCGCTCGAGGCGCGCGCGTTCTCGGCACCGGCCCGTCGGACCGCGCTGCGGCGCCTCCCCGACAGCGGGGCGCAGCGCCTCCTCCGCTGGGCGCTGTTCCTGGGCGCCGCCGCGGCGATCGCCGCGGAGATCGCCGGCGTGCTGCATCTGCCGTGACGGGCCGCCCGGAAGTGGTCCCCGGCACAACCGCGGCGGCGGCTGGCCGGGGGTGTCGCGCATGACGCTTGCCCTGGCCGGCGCCACCTATCGGTACGCGGGGACGGCTCGCGACGTGCTGGCCGGCGTCACCCTCGAAGTGACCCCGGGGCGCGTGGTCGGCCTGGTCGGCCCGAACGAGGCCGGCAAGAGCACAGTGTGCCTGGTCGCGTCGGGGCTGGCGCCCGCGTCGATCGGCGGACGCCTCCACGGCTCGGTGACGATGGACGGCGTAGAGACGCGATCGCTGAAGCCGCACGAGCTGGCGCAGCGCTGCGGCGTCCTGTTCCAGAACCCGACCACGCAGCTCTCCGGCACCGCCGTCACGGTCTACGAGGAGCTGGCGTTCGGGCCCCGCAACCTGGGGCTGCCGCTCGCCGAGATCGTCGGGCGGGTCGAGTGGGCCCTGGCGACGCTCGGGATCGAGGCGCTGGCGCCGAAGGACCCCGCGCGGCTCTCCGGGGGGCAGGCGCAGCTGGTGGCGCTGGCGTCCGTGCTGGCGCTCCGGCCCGCCTACCTGGTCCTCGACGAGCCGACCAGCCAGCTCGACCCGCAGGGCACGCGGCTGGTGGGCGAGGCGCTGGCGCACCTGGCCGGCGAGACCGGGACCGGGATCCTGATCGTCGAGCACAAGACCGAGCTGCTGGCGGCGCTGGCCGACGAGGTGGCGGTGATCGACGGGGGACGGGTGGTCGAGTCGGGACCGGCCGCGGACGTGCTGGGCGACGCGCGGCTGGCCGAGCTCGGGGTCGAGCCTCCGGCGGCGGAGCGGCTGCGGCGGGCGATGTCGGCCGCGGGGGTGGATGCGAGTCGGCTGGGGCTCGAGGCGGTCGGCGGGACGAACCGGGCGTGAGCATCCCGATCGCCGTCGAATCGGTCGTCTTCGTCTACCCCGACGGGACCCGGGCGCTCGACGGGGTCAGCCTGCGGATCGCTCCGGGGGAGCGCGTGGCGATCGTCGGGCAGAACGGCTCGGGCAAGTCGACGCTCGTCCGGCACTTCAACGGGCTGCTGCGGCCGACCGAGGGGCGGGTCCTGGTCGACGGAGTGGACGCGGGGCGGCTCCATGTCGCCCAGCTGGCGGCGAAGGTGGGGCTCGCGTTCCAGAACCCGGACCGCCAGATCTTCGCCGGCCGGGTCCGGTCGGAGGTCGCGTTCGGGCCGCGGAACCTGGGCGTGCGGGGGCTCGACCTGGACCGTGCGGTGGACGAGGCGCTCGACGCGGTGGGCCTGGCCGACGTGGCCGGCCACAACCCGTACGACCTGGGGTACTCGCGACGCAAGCTGCTGGCGATCGCCTCGATCCTGGCGATGGGCACACCGGTGGTGGTCCTGGACGAGCCGACCACGGGCCAGGACGCGCGGGGGGTGGCGCGGGTGCGGGCGATCATCGAGCGGTTGTCGGCCGAGGGGCGCACCGTGATCACGATCAGCCACGACAT
>JAJYDP010000503.1 GCA_021777365.1 Chloroflexota bacterium
TACGCGCTCACGATGTCCAACTGTGCCCTCGCTGACTTCACAATGGGCGTCCCTCGGGGTTTCGATGACTGGCAGGAACACCGTCATCGTGAACCCCGGGGGGTTCGCCCCGGTGGCTTCAGTTCAATCGAGGGTGGGGACTTTCACGTGGCCACCAGTGGGGACTTTCTCACGGCCACGGACATGGGTGTTCTATCGAGCGCGGCTCATCCCTCGACGGCTGTCGGCCTGGGGTCTCGTGGCCATCACGTCGGTCATGGTGTCCGGCCTCCTCGTCATGTTCCGTCTTGCCGAACCCATGTCGACGACCCAGATCGTCCTGGCTCTTCCCATCGGCCTGCAGGAGATGGTTCTGGACGTCTGGCTGATCGCCAGGGGGTTCAATCCACGGGCGGTCGCCGCAGCGCCTGGCATCGCCGCAGCGCCCGCCAATGCGACCTCGCTGGCAGGAGCGCAGACGCTGTGACGATGCGGTAGCGGCGACCTGTGCTCCTCCCGCCGCGCTGGTTCGTCCGCGTCGCGTGGCTGGGTCACCGCGCGACCTACTCGATCACGGGCGGCCGGCGCGGCCTGCCGCCTTCGCGGACATCGACGGCTTGACGGTCCGGCCCGTCCGGGTGCCCCAGGGCGCCTCGGTAGCTCGTCGCCGTCTCGAGTTGTCTCGCGCCGCGCCCTCTCTGCGGACGAACTCGGCCGGCCTGCATCGCAATGACGAACCGTCATGACATGGCGCTACCGGGAGGGCAGTCTCACTCCCGCAGCCGGGTCGCCTGCTGACGTGGCGCGACGCCCGCTTCTGGAGGCAAACATGCTCGCGCGCTACCGCACTCTCGTGACGCCGCTCGCGCTCATCGCGGCGGTCGTCCTCGTGTACCTGGAGAACCCGTGGTACCCCCCGGCGGCGGGCAGCACCGCGCGCGACGCGGGCACCGTGGTGTTCTGGGTGCTCACGCTGGTCGCGCTCGTCCTGATGTTCGAGGACCGCAAGGCACCCGGCGCCCAGATCGTCGAAGTCGAGGGTCCCGCGCTCACGCGCTACCTGTTCAGCAACAGCCGGGCCGGGCTCGTCTGGCTGCCCATCCGCATCTTCGTCGGCTTCGAGTTCGCGGTGGCCGGCTGGCACAAGCTGAGCGGACCTGGCTGGACCAACGGTGGGTCCGCGCTCCTCGGGTACTGGGAGAACGCGGTGAAGGTGCCGACCCAGGGTTCGGCCCCCATCACCTTCGACTGGTACCGCAGCTTCCTGCAGTTCCTCATCGATACCCATTCGCAGGGCTGGTTCGCCTGGCTCATCACCCTCGGCGAGCTCGCCGTCGGCATCGGCCTGCTGGTCGGAGCGCTGGTCGGCATCGCCGCCTTCTTCGGGGTGGTCATGAGCATGTCGTACCTGCTCGCGGGATCGACCTCGGTGAACCCGATCATGTTCGCCCTGGCGGTCGGGCTGATCCTCGGCTGGAGGGTTGCCGGGTACTACGGGCTCGACCGGTACCTGCTGCCGCGCCTGGGCGTCCCTTGGCGGGCGACGGTCCGCACCGCCGAGTCGGCCGAGGCTCGCCCGGTGACCGGCTGACCGGACAGCCCACGGCCCTGCCGGGGAGCTCGACGGGAGGTACAACTTGACCGGCGGTTCCATCCCCCCTGACGTCCCCCGCCTCCGGAGGGCGGCCGGCCAATTCCAGCATCACATGCGACCGTCATTGGCCGACGCGGGGTCGTCGCCACGACGCGAAGACATCACGCAGGCCCAGTACGGCGCGTGGATGGCCGAGCCGCGCGAGTGCCCGGCCTGCAGGTCACCCAACGTCGCCATCGACGGCGGTTGTTTCGGCGGGCTGTGGTGCCTCGACTGTCGTGCGGAATGGCGCGTCACGAGATTCCCCGCCGGGATCGATCCTGATTGGTGGACGCTGCGCGGCTGACACGACTGCGAGCGGTCGGGTTGCACCGGCCGGGCGGTGATCATGGACGAGCGACGGGCTCGTGAACTCGTGGGCCAGGCGCGAGCGCGCGTCGAGTCCAGGCTGGCGGAGCTGCGCGGCGAGATTCGTGCCGAAGGCTCCCTGCAGCGCCAGCAGACCAGAGAGTGCGAGGACGCCGGCACCACGCTCGATGCGGAGTCGGTTGAGGTCGCCCTGGTGGCCGACCTCCGCGAGCAGCTCGCCGCCGTCGAGCTGGCCGAGGAGCGCATCGCCCGGGGCGCCTGCGGCCGATCGGTCGAGAGCGGGAGGCCGATCCCGGACGAACGGCTCGAGGCGGAACCCCTGGCCGAGCGGACAATCGAGGAGCAGCGCCGTCTCGAAGGAAATGCGGCGACGTAGCCCATGCCCGGCCCGTGCGTGGCCCCTGCCGGCAGATCCGCGATCGGCTCAGATGCCGAAGCTCCGATGAGGGTGCCCACCGTGTAGGTCACGCCCGCGGCCGCGAGCCCCAGGAGCAGCTGTCGGGCGCCTCCGCGCACTGGGTCGCGGGGGAACCTGCGCCCGACGTAGATCCCGACGAGGATGTCGTACTCCGCCTCGGGGGTCACTTCGAGTTGCCGCCGCTCGAACGCGATCTGATACTCGAGCTGTTCGCGCTGCGATTGCACCGAGATGTATTCGCCGACCGCCATGTTGAACGCGCCGGCGAGAAGGCCCGCGATGCCGGCGAGGACGATGACCCCGGGCGCCGGAGCCGCGCCGGCGACGCCCATGGAAGAAGCGCCTCGCGGCGGGAGTGCCATCTGCCGACCGCGTGCGCGATCGCTCGCGAGTGTGTCGCCGCCGCGCCACGGCGTCATGATGGTCTGTCATGCGGGCCGGCATCACGGACCGAGAAGAACGCCGGTTGGGCCCGCTGCGCAGTGGCCGACGGTCAGTCTCGTCGCGAGCCGTCAGGCGTATTGGCGTGCCCCTGCGCACTGGCTTCCTCCGGCGTGCCGGGGACCGCGGTCTCGATCGGCCCGGGCCGCCACAGCCAGCCGAGCGTGCCGGCAGCCGCCTTGGTGCCGTAGAACCCGCCGCCCGGACCACGCAGGACATAGGCAATGCCGGCGGCGATGACGGCGCCGGCGAGCGGTCCGGCGAGGTAGACCCACCAGGCCGTCGTGTCTCCCAGCACCAGCGCCGGGCCAAGCGACCGGGCCACGTTCATCGAGGCGCCGCTGACCGGGGCGCCGAACAGGCCCGCAAGCACGATGTAGCTCGCCACGCCGACGGCGTTCATGGGGCCAATGTTCTGGGCCCCCGAGGACGTGCCAAGGATCGTGCTGACCAGCCCCACGCTGAGCACGACCTCCCAAACCATCGCCGTCGGCTCGCTGATACCGGGGCCGGGCAACGTGAGGCCCGCGGTCCCCTGTCGACCGAGCAGGGCCTCAAGCAGCAGGGTGGCGAGGATGGCACCGGCGAACTGGGCGACGATGTACCCGGGCACGCGGCGCCACGGGAAGTCGCCGCGCAGCGCGAATGCGAGGCTGACGCCCGGATTGAGGTGCGCCCCCGAGACCGCCCCCATGAACAGAATGATCGCCCCGACCATCAGGCCCGGCGCGGTGACCTGGGCGGTCAGGGGGAGCACGGTTCCGCCGAACCTGGCGTTGACCATCCCGCCGCCCACGGCGACCAGGACCAGGAAGAAGGTCCCGAGCACCTCGGCGAACAGGCGGCGCCACTCGTACTGCGCATCGGTGAAGTCGAGGTGGCGTTCGTCGAGCCCCCGACCGAACCCTGACGGGCCCAGGACCCGGGTGGCTCCTCGCGGGCCCCCGGCGGGTGCCCGGCCATGCTCCTCGGTCGGTGACGCCTGGCTGCTCATGAGCGCTCCTCCACCGGCGGTTTGCCTGGCCGCCCGGCCGCGCCCGGTGCCAGCTCCGGAGCCCGTCAGACTCCGGGTTCGGCCTTGATCCGTCCCTGCTTCAGGGCCGTGGCGACGGAGTCGAACGGACCTCGAACGCGTCGGCGGGAGGGGCGCACCCTCATTGTGCCCGTCGCCCGCGGGGTCGTGCGACCGGTGGACGGGACCGGCGACCTACCCTTCGCCCGGTACTGTGCCGACGGGGCGCCGGGGCGTCATGACGGTCCGTCATGCGAGCCCGAAATTGGGAACAGCCAATCGATCGCGGCTACAATCCTCCTGCGCGTCCCACCTCTCGGGGGTGCAGCGAGGCAGAGGGTCATGGCAGACAGCCAGGTGGAGGCACCGCGGGCCGGGGCGCGCCGCGCGCTGGTGCTGCATGAGCAGCCGCTGGTGGTGGATCTCATCGAGCTGACCCTCAACCACGGCCTCTTCCTCGTCCGTGCGGCACGCAGCCTGGCCGAGGCGGAGGCGATCCTCGCCGGCTGGCGCCCGCATCTCGGCGTGGTCGACATGGACCATGACGACAGCGCGGCGCTGCTGGCGCGCCTGGGCGCCTCGAACAGCCTGCAGCAA
>JAJYDP010000504.1 GCA_021777365.1 Chloroflexota bacterium
GGTCCACGTCGAGACGTCCGGGTCGCGATCATCCCTGGCGCCGTCGCTGGGCCACCGATCGGTGACAAAGTCGCTGGCCGAAAGGTGGACAGAATCGCTGGCCGTCCACACCTGCCCCGGGAACGGCTGTGCCCCGGGAACGGCTGTGGGAACGGTTGTGAACGACCCGGGAACGGCTGTGAACGACGCGGACCGCTCCCGGGGTGCGGCCGGGATTGGTAAGAACGTGCCCGCGACCAGGTGCTGTGGTCACGGCCAGTGCCAGTCGGCCCTGATTCAGGCTGCCAGACGGCCTTCTTTGCGGACGTCCCGGGTCCGATGGTAGATTCGCCGCCAGCTACCGACCGACGATCTCCTCCGGTGTCCTCCAGCTCCATCCCTGCAAGCGGAGTGCCGATCTGACCGTGGCGATCGACCCGAACCAGGAGTTCCTCGTCCAGCCAGTCGATGCGTCCTGGTTGCAGTGCAACATCGAGTGCCAGGAGGCGTGCCCGGTCGGGACGAACTGCCGGGGGTACCTGAACCTCGCGGCGGAGGGACGCTTCGAGGAGGGGTACATCCTCGCCCGCGAGCCGAACCCCGTCGCGGCGATGTGCGCCTACGTCTGCTCCGCGCCCTGTGAGCGCGCGTGCCGCCGCGGCGACATCGACCGGCCGCTCGCCATTCGCGCCATGAAGCGCTTCCTCACCGAGTGGCACGCAGCATCCGGGATCCCGGACGAGATGCCGGCGATCAGCCCCCGGGAGGAGACCGTCGCGATCGTGGGCGCCGGGCCGGCGGGCCTCGCGGTCGCGCGCGAGCTGGCGACCGCCGGTTACCGGGTCGACGTGTTCGACGCGCTGCCCTACGCCGGCGGCACCATGCTCATCGGCGTGCCCGCGTTCCGCCTCCCCCGCGAGGCGATCGAGATGGACGTCCGCCTGATCGAACGCCTGGGCGTGCGGTTCCACTACAACACCAGGATCGGGCGCGACGTCTCGTTCGAGGCGCTCCAGGAGCGCTTCGACGCGATCGCCATCACGGCCGGGGCCATGGACCCCGTTCCGCTCGATCTCCCAGGCAGCCATCTCGCCGGGATCCAGTACGGCGTGGACTACATGCGCAAGGCCAACCTCGGCGACCCGCTCGAGGTGGGCCGAGACGTGGTGGTGATCGGTGGCGGCTACACCGCCATGGACTGTTCGCGCACCAGCCTCCGCTACGGCGCCGAACGCGTCACCATCGCCTACCGCCGGACTCGCTCGGAGCTGGTGGTGGACGAGGAGGAGCTGGGCGAGACGGAGCGCGAGGGCGTCCGCATGGAGTTCCTCGTGAGCCCGGTGGAGCTGATCGGCGAGGACGGCCGGCTCACCGGCGTCAGGATGATCCGGAACCGCCTCGGCGAGCCCGACGCCAGCGGCCGCCGCTCACCCGTTCCGATCCCCGGGACCGAGTTCGTGATCCCCGCCGAGACGGTGATCCCGGCGGTGAGCCAGGCGGCCGACAATACCTTCCTCCCGGTCGAGTCGAGCTTCGAGATCGCCCGCGGCCGCATCCGGGTCGATCCGGGGACGTACGCCACCAACGTCAAGGGCGTCTTCGCCTGCGGCGACTTCGTGACCGGTCCCACCACGCTGATCGAGGCGGCGGGCCACGGCAAGAAGTGCGCCTGCGCGATCGACCGCTACCTCTCGGGCCGTTCCCGGGTCGAGATCCGGGCGAATGTGCGGGTGGTCAGCTCGTGGCGTCACGAGATGCCGGAGTTCTGGGACGTCATCCCTCGCCAGCACGTGCCCATGGTGCCGCCGCCGGCGCGCATGCCCTCCACCGACCCGGCGGTCAACTTCACCCAGCCGGTCGAGCGCGGCTACGGCGCCGCGGATGCCGTCACCGAGTCGACCCGCTGCCTGATGTGCAACTACAACATCTGGTTCGACCCGTTCCGTTGCGTGCTCTGCGGCGCCTGCGCCGACGTCTGCCCCGAGGGCGTCATCCACATGGTCGACGTCAGTCAGATGAAGTCCGAGAGGGCGCTCCCGGAGATCGTGGAGGCGTACGGCTGGCAGACCGGCGCCGCGATGGTGCTCGACGAGGAGCGCTGCATCCGCTGCGCACTGTGCGTCAAGCGGTGCCCGTACGACGCGATCACCATGGAGCGGTTCGAGCTCCAGGAAGTCAGCAGCGACGGGTGGCTCTACAAGGAGAGCTACCGCGACGCACAGCTCGGTCTCTTCGGTCTGGACAACACGCCGGTGTCGGGGGGTGGCGGCAGGTGAGCTTCCTCGAGCGGGTCGACCAGTCGATCCGCCGCAGCGCGGTCTGGCGTTCGGTCTTCCGGCAGGCCTACCCGTCCGACGAGCGCTCGCGCGCGATGGCGGTCATGAACAACGTGTTCCTGCACCTCCATCCCGTGCGGGTGCGCCAGCACGCGGTGAAGTTCGCCTACACGTTCTGCCTGGGCGGGCTCTCGTTCTTCCTGTTCCTGGTCCTGGTCGTGACGGGCGTCTACCTGATGTTCTTCTACGTGCCGTCGGCCACGCAGGCGTACACCGATATCCTGCAGATCCAGTCCCAGGTGGTCTTCGGCCTGCTGACCCGCAACATCCATCGCTGGGCCGCGCACCTGATGGTGTTCTTCGTGTTCCTGCACATGATGCGGGTCTTCTACCACGGGGCCTACAAGCCGCCGCGCGAGTTCAACTGGGTGGTGGGCGTGGTCCTGCTCTTCCTGACCCTGATGCTCTCGTTCACCGGTTACCTGCTGCCGTGGGACCAGATCGCGTACTGGGCCATCACGATCGGCACCAACATGGCCAACTACGCGCCGCTCTTCAACAAGCCCTCCCAGCTGATCCTGCTGGGTGGCATCGAGGTCGGGCAGAACACGTTGCTCCGCTTCTACGTCCTCCACATCATGGCCTTCCCCCTCATCGCAGCCGTCTTCATGGCGGTCCACTTCTGGCGGATCCGCAAGGACGGCGGAATCTCGGGGCCGCTATGACGCCGCATGCCTTCGTTGTCGGCTCCGCCGCTCGCTCATGCACGTCGAGAGTGCACTCGCTCGCGTGCTCGCCTTCGCCTCGGCCTGCGCCGCCCTCCCGGTCCCTCGGATCGCGTGGCACGCCTGACGTGCTCGCCTTCGCCTCGTCCTCGCGGCCCGGAGGTGCATCGCATGACTGAGACGCGACTCCCGCAGAGGACCCCCACGCCGGCGGCGCCGCCCGAGCGGCGCGCCACGGAGATCGACAAGCAGCGCGTGCCCATGGCGGCGAAGCCGTACCGGCTGCTCGCGCTGGTCAAGCAGGATGCCGTGGTGCGGGTCCAGAAGGAGCCGGACGACACCGTCCTGACCTGGCCGCACCTGCTTGCGATCGAGTTCTTCGCGGCGGCCATGATGAGCATCTTCCTGTTGCTGATGGGCCTGTTCGTCAACGCGCCGCTGGAGGACCTCGCAAACGGCAACGTGACCCCGGAGGTGGCCAAGGCGCCCTGGTACTTCGTCGGCCTCCAGGAACTGCTCACCGCCTTCCACCCGACGGTGGCCGGCGTGCTGGTGCCGGCCTTCGTGCTGGTCGGCGCGGCCCTCATCCCGTTCATCGACCGAGGGCCCGATGGCACCGGCGGTTCGCACCGTCCGGCGGACCGGAAGGTCGGGATCATGCTGTTCACCTACATCGCGATCTTCGGGCTCTTCCTGACCTTCGTCGGAGCGTTCTTCCGGGGCCCCGGCTACGCCTTCGAGCTGCCCTGGATCAGCGGGCTCCACTTCGCGCTGTGAGCGACGTCGCGCCGTGACTCCTGCCGTCGACTGCTGAGGGGGTCGTTCGCCGGATGGGCAACTGGAAACTCGCCGTCTCGGAACAGCCTCGGGCGCTGACGCCCGAGGTGCTCAAGTCGATGCGGTCCGGCCGCTCGGCTGGACTGTCCCGGCGGCAGCTCCTGCGCCGATCGCTGGGTGCCGGTGTCGGCCTGTGGCTGGCCGAGGTCCTGGGTGGGACCCTCGGGTTCCTCTGGCCGAACCTGGCCGGCGGCTTCGGCGGCAAGGTGCAGATCGGCGACAGCAAGGTCGTCGCCGCATCGCCCGCCACCAGCGGCGCCAAGTTCAGCGACGGCGCCCCCGCCTACTTCCAGCTCGCGCAGTCGTTCATCGTGATGCTCGACCCTTCCCGCGGGTTCATCCCGGGCGACAATCCGCAGGGCGACGGCGCGACCACCAACGTGCGGACCCTGTGGCAGCGGTGCACGCACCTCGGCTGCAAGCCCAACTTCTGCGCCAGCAACTTCTGGTTCGAGTGTCCCTGCCACGGCTCTCGCTACGACCGGCTGGGCATCAAGGTGCTGCAGCTCGGGCCGGCGCCCCGGAGCCTGGACCGGTTCGCGTCGACGATCGACTCCTCGGGGGTCCTGACGATCGACACGGG
>JAJYDP010000505.1 GCA_021777365.1 Chloroflexota bacterium
CTCCGTCGATCTCGCTCGCCTACGACGTGGACCCGGCCGGCCAGAGCGCCGGCACGTTCGGGGCCACGGAGCTGACGGCGCTGATCTCGGAGATCCAGCGCAGCGGCGCGCGGATCGGGCTCACCGAGGTCGGCGTGGTGCGGCTCCCGGAGGGGAAGGACCCCGACGAGGTGATCCGCGACGACCGTGCGGCCTGGGAAGCGGCGACCGCCGAGCCTCAGCCGATCATGGAGTACCTGGTTGAGTACTTCGCCGCTCGCCACGACCCGCGGACGGTGCAGGGGCGCAAGCGGCTGGTGGAGGCAGTGGCGCCCACGCTCCGGCGGATCGGCGACCCGGTCGAGCGCGACGCGTACGTCCAGGCGCTCGCACGACGAGCCGGGGTGGAGGAACGCACCATCGCGGAGGTCCTGCAGCGCCCGGAATCGACCCGGCCAGGCGGTGAGGATCCCGGCGCGACGGGGCACGGGACCGGGCGGTTCACCGCCGACGCCGTGCTCGCGTCCCGCGACGGCATCGACCCGGTGGAGGCCGCGCAGACGCTCGATCCGATCGAGCAGGAGCTGCTGGGGCTGCTGCTCCGGCATCCGGAACAGCGGGCCGCGCTGGCGGGAGCGCTTGTGCCCGGAGTGTCGTCGCCTGGGGCGCTTTCGCCTGGGGCGCTGGCGCCCGACACGATGGGGCGCCCGCTCGCTCCCGAGGCCCTGGCGCCCGAGGCGCTCCTCACGACGCCCGCGCGAGAGCTCTGGCGTGCGCTGCTGGCGGCCGACGAAGTCGCGCGCGCCGCCGATCCGGCGGCGCCGGGGACGGCCCTCGATACCTTCCTGGGCGGCCTGGACCCGGAGCTCGCCGCGATCGCCCGCGGTCTGGTCCTGCGTGCCCGTCCCACTCTGTCCGACGATCGCGTCGCGCGCGCGGTGGACCAGTGCCTGATCCGCCTCCAGCTGCGCCGCGTGGGCGAGGAGCTCGACTTCCTGCGCGCCGACCTCGCCGAGCCGCAGGACCGGCGGGACGGAGGCGGAGCGGGCGACGCGCTAGCCGAGCGAATCCGATCCCTTGAGCATGAACGTGCCGGCCTGGACCGCCGGGCGGCCGCCTCGACCGTGTTGACACGAACCGCAACGAACAGCAACCGCAGCAAGACCCCAGTGGGAGGACCCGCATGACCATGGACCCATCCGACAAGGTGCTCGTGGCATCCGTGCTCGAGCGTGACCGTCGCCGCCGCGGCCTGGACGACGAGGTCGAGCCGAAGGACACCGACGATGAGATCGAGGTCGGGCCCGAGCTTGCCGCCGCGGAGCTTGGTGTCGACGTCCCGGTGGAGGACAGCGAGCGGGTCCCGTGGCAGGAGCCGCCCGCGAAGCTCGAGGAAGAGGCCGAGGAGCCGACCCCCGAGGAGATCGAGGCGCTGTCGGCCGACATGATCGGCATCGACGACCCCGTCCGCATGTACCTGAAGGAGATCGGCAAGGTGCCGCTCCTGACCGCGGAGGAGGAGGTCGTCCTCGCCAAGTCGATCGAGCTGGGCGAGCAGGTTGCCGAGGAGCCCTGGAAGGGCGTGCTGCAACTCTGGGAATGGACCAGGAACGACACCGAGCGGAAGACCCGGACGCTGCACCCGCAGCACCGGCTGCCGTACGGGCGAGAGAGCGACCGGATAGTCCGGGAGGCGTTCCGCCAGGCGGAGACCGACGGGCTGCTCGGCCAGGTCCCGGACCTCCACCTGGTCAAGGCCCAGCGCGAGGCCACCGGGGAGGGGACCAAGGCCCTGCTCAAGGAGGCCAAGGCGCGGGTCGGGGCGTACAACGAGGCGCCCACCGCCGACGCGTTCACCGACCTGGTCGACTTCGCGTTCGTTTCCGTTCACAACGGCGACCTTGACTCCCGCGACAACCCCGGCCTCCGGGCGCTGTACGACTGGTCGCGCGAGGTCGGGCACGAGTACCTGCGCCGCTGGATCGAGGCCGGCAACGAAGCGGAGCTGCTGCTCGAGATGGGGTGGGACCCCACGGTCCCGATCGGCACGAAGCTTCGCGAGCGGCGCGGCGTGCTGGTGCGGATGGGGCGCGACGCCCGCGAGCAGCTCACGAGCGCGAACCTGCGGCTGGTCGTGTCGATCGCCAAGAAGTACATCGGGCGCGGCATGAGCTTCCTGGACCTCATCCAGGAGGGCAACATCGGCCTCATCCGGGCGGTCGAGAAGTTCGACTACGAGAAGGGCTACAAGTTCTCCACGTATGCCACGTGGTGGATCCGGCAGGCGATCACCCGCGCGATCGCGGACCAGGCCCGCACCATCCGCATCCCGGTCCACATGGTGGAGACGATCAACCGGCTGATCCGCGTCTCGCGCGGCCTGCTCCAGGAACTGGGCCGCGAGCCGACGGTCGAGGAGATCGCCGACGCGATGTCCAAGGGCCAGGAGATCGTGGTCACCCCCGAGAAGGTCCGCGAGATCATCAAGGTCAGCCAGGAGCCGGTTTCCCTGGAGACGCCGATCGGCGAGGAAGAGGACAGCCATCTGGGCGACTTCATCGAGGACCGCGCGGCGCTGGCCCCGGCGGAGGCGGCGTCGCATCAGCTCCTCAAGGAGCAGGTGGAGGCGGTGCTCGACTCGCTCACCGGGCGCGAGCGCCGGGTGCTCCAGCTCCGCTTCGGCCTGGAGGACGGGCGTGCCCGCACCCTCGAGGAGGTAGGCAAGGAGTTCAACGTGACCCGCGAGCGGATCCGCCAGATCGAGGCCAAGGCGCTGCGCAAGCTGCGCCACCCGAGCCGCTCCCGGAAGCTCAAGGACTACCTGGAGTAGGCCGGATGCTGCGCAGCTCGCGCCCGGACCGGAGGGCGCGCACCGCGTGCCCGGTCCGCATGGCGTACGTCTCATGCCGCTGAACGCCTATGGCGTCCTGGCGACCTTCATGGCCGCCGGGACGCTCATCGGTTCCGCGATCGGCTGGCTGGTGGGCCCGCGCCGCTGGGCGGTGGTGATCGTGCCGGTGCTGGCCGCGATCGCGTCGCTCGGCACGCTCGGCCACCGGCTGCGGATCGGGTTCGGCCCCACCGTGCCGCTCTTCGGCTTCGACGTGCACCTCTTCTCCGACCTGGGGTTTGCCGCCGCGTTCGCGCTCCTGGCCGCGCTGGCTCAGCGGGCTCTGGTCGGCACGCTCCACCGCCAGGCCGCTCCGGGCGACGACTCGCGCGCCGGCTGACGTGCCGCTGTTCGCTCGTCGGCTGACGCGCGGCCGTCCGGGTCCCGTGACCCGGACGGCCCGGGTGGGGCGCAGCCCGGCGTGGCCGTGCAACCGTCCGGTCGTGGGCGCGCCAGGGCGGGGTAACCCGGACCCCCGGTCGTCGGTCAGCACAGCACCACGGCATTCCCTCCCGGGTCGCGTCCCTGCCGCAGCGCCTCGAGCGCAGCCGCGCTGTCCACCGGGAAGGAAGCCCGAAGGGCGTCCCGGTAGTCGCGCACGACACGACGGTTCGAGCGCGTGTCGGAGAGCACCAGCACCGCCCGGCTCATCCCCGAGTCCCTGAGCTTCAGTCCCACGCGGCGATCGAGCGCCTGCACGTCCCGCGCACGCGTCTCCGCCTCGACCGCGACCGTCACGCCAGGCCGCGACGCCACGCCGTCCCAGGCTCGGCGGTCACCGACCGGACCGACGGGCACCTCCGATTGCCACCTCCAGCCCGGCAGGCAAGTCGACCGGAAGCGCCTCAGCAACTCGATGTGCGCCGCGTCGCGGATCGGCTCGCCCCCGGGGTAGGCCCGCAGGCTGAGATCCAGCCCGACAGCGGCGAGAAGACGCGCGAGGGTGCAAACCGGTGCGCTCGGTGCCTCACCTCGCTCGATCCGGCTCACCTGCGACGACGAGATGCCCACTGCCCTCCCGACTTCGAACTGGCTGAGGCCGTGCTCGACGCGGGCGATCCGGATCTGGTCGCCGATTTCGATCAGACTGTTGCGGGCCCGCCTGGTTGCGGCGTCGATCGGCCGCTGCGTCGAACCCATGCGAGCAGTCTGCCACCGGGGACTTCGCTCGCAGTCCACCGCCGATTACCTCGCGGACCCGTGTCAACCCGCGGCTCGATCGTCCGTGGCACGGCGGTTGAACACGACGACCTTGTCGCCGCGGTCCTGGCGGTGTCAACCCGCGGCTCGATCGTCCGTGGCACGGCGGAGGGAATGTCAAGGGGTTTGCGCCACCTGCACGAAACCGACCGATTGCGCCGACATCGGGAGGCTCAGGTGCGGCCCCTGTGCACCCGGCGGGCCAAGACGACAGTCTTGCCGATCGGCCTGCCGGTTGCGTGCGCCCGACGCACAAGTCGGGCGATTTCCGGCCGGAGGGGACGCTCCGCGCGCCGCATCCGGTCGGTTTCGTGCATGCCGTGCAAA
>JAJYDP010000506.1 GCA_021777365.1 Chloroflexota bacterium
GTAGCTGGTCGCGGCGGCCTGGAACGAGGCGCTCGACCCGGCCTCGGTGATCCCCTCCTCCAGGACCTGCCCGTCGGTCGCCTCCCGGTAGGACAGGACGAGGTTGGAGTCCACCGGCTCGTACCGCTGGCCGTGGGCGGCGTAGATACCGACCTCCTTGAACAGCGGGTCCATGCCGAAGGTCCGGGCCTCGTCGGGGACGATGGGGACCACGCGCTGGCCGGCCGCCCGATCGCGGAGCAGGTTGCGCAGCAGCTTGGCGAACGCCATGGTGGTGGAGACGGCCTGCCCCCCCGACCCCGTGCGGAACTCCGCGTAGGCGGCGTCGCCCGGCGCCTCCACGCGCTTCGCCACCACCACGCGGCGTGGCAGCGGCCCGCCGAGCGCGCGCCGGCGCTCCTGCAGGTACCGGATCTCGGGCGCGTCGGGGCCCGGATGGTAGTAGGGCGCGTCCTTGAGCTTCGCGTCGGGGATGGGCAGCTCCAGGCGGTCGCGGAAGACGCGCAGCTCCGCCTCGGAGAGCTTCTTGGCCTGGTGGGTGATGTTGCGCGCCTCGACGCCCGGCCCGAGCGTCCAGCCCTTGACCGTCTTGGCGAGGATGACGGTGGGCGCGCCGCGGTGCCCCAGCGCGGCCGAGTAGGCGGCGAACACCTTCCGATAGTCGTGGCCGCCCCGGCGCAGCCGCTGGAGCTCGTCGTCCGACTTGTCGGCCACCATCGCCTGCAGGCGCGGCTCTCCGCCGAAGAAGTGCTCGCGGATGTACGCGCCCGATTCCACGGAGTACTTCTGGAACTCGCCGTCGAGCGTCTCGTTCATGCGGTGCACCAGCACGCCATCGACGTCGCGCGCGAGCAGCTCGTCCCACTCGCGGCCCCAGACAACCTTGATGACGTTCCAGCCCGCGCCGCGGAAGAGGCCCTCCAGCTCCTGGATGATCTTACCGTTGCCCCGCACCGGGCCGTCGAGCCGCTGGAGGTTGCAGTTCACCACGAAGGTGAGGTTGTCCAGCCCATCGCGGCCGGCGAGGCCGAGCGCAGCGATCGCCTCCGGCTCGTCCATCTCGCCGTCGCCGAGGAAGGCCCAGACGTGGTTGGGGCTGGTGTCCTTGATGCCGCGCGCGTGGAGGTAGCGGTTGAAGCGGGCCTGGTAGACCGCGGCCAGGGGCCCGAGACCCATCGACACGGTCGGGAACTCCCAGAATTCCGGCATCAGGCGCGGGTGCGGGTACGAGCTCAGGCCCTCCCCGGGAACCACCTCGCGGCGGAAGTGATCCAGCTGACCCTCGGAGAGCCGCCCTTCCAGGAAGGCGCGGGCGTAGATGCCCGGCGCGGCATGACCCTGGACGAAGACCTGGTCGCCCATGCCCGGGGCGTCCTTGCCGTGGAAGAAGTGGTTGAACCCGACCTCGTACAGGGTCGCGGCGGATGCGTACGTGGCGAGGTGGCCACCGATCCCCGCGGTCAGGTTGTTCGCCCGAAGCACCATCGCCACCGCGTTCCAGCGAACCATGCGGCGGATACGGTGCTCCATCCACTCGTCACCCGGGAACGGGGGCTCCTGCTCGGGCGAGATCGTGTTGATGTAGCGGGTCTGGGTGAGCGGCGGCAGCCCGATGTCCAGCTGCCGGGCACGCTTCAGGAGCCGGTAGAGGATGAACTGGGCCCGGTCGGCGCCGGCCGTGCGCGCAACGGAGTCGAGCGCGTCGATCCAGTCGAGGGTTTCCTGTGGGTCGCTGTCGGGGAGCTGGCGCTTGAAGTCGCCGTAGGCATCGAACATCTCGGACGCATGGTAGAGCGGACTCGCCGTGGGCGCCGCCGGCTCAATCGGGGCCTTCGCCCCCCCGATCGGAACCTGCGGCGGCCCGCGCGCCGCCCGCCGCCAGCCGCTCGGACAGCGTCGCCAGCTGGTCGAGCTCGGCCGGACGGAGCAGGTCGGCGAAGTGCCGACGGACGCCGTCGAGATGGACCGGCGTCGCGCCGCGGAGTCGGGCCAGCCCGGCGTCGGTGAGCGCCGCAAACGCCCCGCGCGCGTCGGACGTGCAGGTCGCGCGCCGGACCAGTCCCTCGACCTCGAGACGGTCCACCAGGCGCGTCACGCCGCTGCGACTCAGCAGCACACGTTCGGCGAGCTCGTGCATCCGCAGGCGCCCTGCGGGGGCGCGGGCCAGCTGGACCAGCACGTCGTAGTGCGCCAGCGGCAGGTCGGCCTGGGCGGCCAGCTCGGCCTCGAGGCGGCGCGTGACGACCGCATGCGCCTCCAGGAAGGCGCGCCACGCCCGCATTTCCCCGGGACCGAGCGCCTGGTCACCGGCCGCCGCCGGGGCCGGACCTGCCGTGCTCCCGGCTCGAGCCTGTTCGTCGGCGACCGCGCCGTCGTTCGTCGACCCGGGGTCGACCCCTGTGTGTCCCATGTCGCCTATCTCCACCCCCCGCTTCACGAGCCGACATCATACGCTTCGCGTCGAGGGTAGTTGCGCCAGCAATCATCGTGGAATATAGTTGCCCCCGCAAGCAACCAACGCACCGCCCACCACACGACAAGGAGTCCCACCCAATGGCCACCTGGCAACTCGATCCCGTCCATTCCTCCGTGCAGTTCTCGGCTCGCCACATGATGGTGAGCAACGTGCGCGGCAAGTTCCGTGACTTCACCGTCGATGTCGAGTTCGACCCGGAGCATCCCGAGCAGGGGCGAGTGCGGGCGACCGTCCAGGCGGCGAGCATCGACACGTCCATGGAGCAGCGCGACGCGCACCTGCGTTCCGCGGACTTCCTCGACGCCGAGAAGTACCCGACGCTGGTCTTCGAGAGCACGCGGGTCGAAGCACACGGCAAGGAGAGCTTCCGTCTCCACGGCGACCTCACCATCCGCGGCGAGACGCGGCCGGTCGTGCTTGACGTGGAGTACCTGGGCGCCGCGCGCAACCTGCAGGGCGGGCTCAGCGCCGGCTTCACCGCGCACACCACGGTGAGCCGCAAGGAATGGGGACTGACGTGGAACGTCGGCCTCGAGACCGGCGGCTGGCTGGTGGGCGACGAGGTCCGCGTGGAGGCGGACCTCGAGCTTCTCTCCGCGGCCGCGGAGAAGCCCGCTGCCGGGGCCGAGGTGGGTGCCGCCTGACCTCGCCGCAGGTCGCCGGGGGGCGCCGCGAGGGCAGGGCGCGCCGGCCCCGCTGATCACCCAGGGGATGGCGACCCGGCCGGGAAACGGCCGGGTCGCCTGGCGTTCGGCGTTCCTCGGGATCGTGGCCCGCGGCGCTCGATCCCCGGAGCAAGGGACCGCTAGACTGCACCGATGATGGAGGAGGACATCGACGACGCGAGGGAGCGCCCCGGGATGGACGATGCCGTGCAGTCAGCGCGCGATGCGGGGCGGGTGGCGTCCCCTGACGTAGCCGGGCCATCCGACGAGCCGCACCCGGGCCGCCCGTTCGGGGTCGGCGTCGACGTCGGCGGCACCGGGGTAAAGGCGGCCGTCGTGGATCTGGAGACCGGCTCGCTGGTCTCCGCCCGGGTGCGCGAGAAGACGCCGTCGCCGTCGACGCCGGAAGCAGTGGCGGAGGCCGTCGCCCGCATCGTCGAGCGGATCGAGGCGTCCGGGCACCGCACCACGCAGATGCCTACCGGCGCCGGACTGCCCGGCGTGGCGAAGGACGGATGGCTGAAGACGGCCGCCAACATCGACCGGAGCTGGCTCGACGTGCGGGCACAGGACGTGCTCGAGCGGCACCTGCAGCGGCCCGTGCTGATCATCAACGACGCCGACGCGGCCGGCCTGGCCGAGATGCGCTACGGCGCGGGCACCGGGCAGCACGGCGTGGTGCTGATGCTCACGATCGGGACCGGCATCGGGAGCGCCCTGTTCGTCGATGGCCGCCTGGTCCCCAACACCGAATTCGGGCACCTCGAGTACCACCGCCGCGACGCGGAGACCCTGGTGAGCGGCGCCGCCCGCGAACGGCGCAAGCTCGGCTGGAAGGCCTGGGCGAAGGAGTTCGACGGCTACCTGGACCGCGTGTACCGCTACTTCTCCCCGGATCTGGTGATCCTCGGCGGTGGCGTCAGCAAGGAGACCGGCCGGTATCTCCAGTACCTCACCCCGCGTGGACCGCTGAAGGTCGCGCGCCTGCTCAACTCCGCCGGCATCGTGGGTGCGGCGCTCGCAGCGGCGGAGGCCGGAGGGTATCGGCCACCGATCTCGGCCGGCGCGGACGAGATCGTCGCCGCGGGCTGACCCGGACCCTGGCGTCCGGCGGGTCGCCGTGGGCTGGCTCGCGATCCGGGGATCGGGCGGTCGCTGCCGCCGGTCGGCTCAGGCCACCCAGGCCCGGTGCGTCGTCGCCCGGATCACCTCGGCAACAGCTGCCGGCAGCAGGGCGACCACGGCCACCA
>JAJYDP010000507.1 GCA_021777365.1 Chloroflexota bacterium
CTGGTGCGGCTGGCGGTACTGGCGCTGTGGATCGGGCTCATGGTCCAGGCGGCTACGAGCGCCCCCACGTCCGATGCGGCGCTCGCGCGGGTGGCACTCGTCTGGGGCGGGCCGGCCCTCCTGGGAGCCCTCGCGCGGCGGGCGCGCCGCCGACCCGCTCGGGGGACCTCCCCGATGGCGCGGGCACGCCCACCCGGTCACGGGGCCGGAGCCACGGCAGCGGGGGCAGCTGTGACGCGGGATCCCGCGCCACCGCCATCGCTGCGTCCGGTCCACTCTTCGCGTCGGAGCAGCACCCGCGCGTCGCGGGTACCCTCCTCGACCGAGTCAGGGCCGGCCCGGGCTCGGGATCCCGTCCCCGCCCAGCTGCGATTCCGGGTGCTCGAGCGCGACGGCTTCCGCTGTCGGTACTGCGGACGACCGGCTACCGCGCCCGGGGTCGTCTTGCACGTCGATCACGTGGTGCCACGTATCGCCGGCGGTGCGACGGCCGAGGCGAACCTGCGCACCGCGTGCGAGGAGTGCAACCTCGGCAAGGCCGCACGGGTGGTGCGGCTCGAGGAGCCCGCGCCGCACGAGTAGCCGCGCCCGGGGGCGGTGGTTCGCGGCGAGCGGGTCGTTGCGTCCCAGCCTTCCCCGCGGTGGCACGGCCGCCCGGCGCACAGCCAGAGGCGCGCAGGGCCCACGCCCGGTACACTGCGCCCGTCGCGTCCACGCGGCACCTATCCAGAGCGGCCCGAGAGTCCTGGCTCGACGACGGCCCGGCAACCACCGGCATCCCTCACGCCGGCATGGTGCCCCTGCCAGGGTCGATAGGGAGACGAGGCATGTCCGACTCCGATGGCGGGCGCCTGCTGGCGCCTGCCACCCTGCCGGCGGGGCACCGGTGCCGCAGCGACGATCTCGCCTACACCGACGTGGGCACCTGGTACCGCGACCACGTCGGGCGGGTCCCCGTGCAGGCCGCGGCGGCCCTCGAACGGTACATGCGGTCACACGACGCCACGTTCGCCGAGGCGTTCCGGGCGCTCACCGGCCGAGGCGCCCCGATCGTCCTGCTCGAGCGTCCCGACCAGGACGGGTAGCCGGCACGGCCGCGGGCTGGGCGCTGGGTCTGTGCCGAGACGAGGGCGGCAGAGCCGGCGCGCCGGTCGTGCGTGGCCGATCTGTCGCCCGGCGGGGCAGGATGCCCACGCACGCCAGCGGTCGCCTCCGGGCCAGCCCAGGCGTGAGCGATCGCTGGCCTATGATCGGCCCATGCGCGGGGAGGAGGACGACAGCGCGATGCCCCGGACGCCCCTGTCTGGCGGCGGATCCCGACTGGTCGGCGCTGTCGCCCCGGCGCTGCGGCACCCGGAGTTCAGCCGGACCGACGCAGCGGCCGGGGCACTGGCACTCGTCGGGGCGGTCGTGCTCGCGGCCGCGCTCGTCGCGTTCCAGGGCTCCGTCGGCTCGGCGTACGACTTCGCCGCCTACTTCCACGCCGCCCAGCGACTGACCGCCGGACAGTCGCTGTACCAGGCAGTCACGCAGCAGGGGCCGTTCGCACCGGGGCCGGCGGGCCTGTACCTGTACCCACCGCCGCTGGCGGTGCTGCTGCGTGCCATCGTCCCGCTGGGCGCGACCGCGGCCGCGCTGGTATGGCAGGCGCTCCACGTCGCCGCGCTCGTGCTCGCGTGCGCGGTCCTCCCCGTGCCGCGCCGGGTGCGCCTCGCCACGTTCGGCGTGGCGGGTCTCTCCCTGCCGGTCCTGCTCGATCTCAACCTGGGCAACGTGAGCCTGTTCGTGCTCCTGGCGGGGGCCGTGGCGTGGCGCGCAGCCGCCGAGGTTGGCGGGCCCCGGGAGAGCGGCCGCGAGCGACGGACGCCGATCCTCGCCACCGCGCGCCGGGGGTGGGCCGTCGGCGCCGGGGTCCTGGTCGCGCTCGCCATCGCCGTGCGCCCCGAGGTCGGGATCCTGCTGCTGTGGTGGGCCGGGCGCCGCCAGTGGGTCCCGCTGCTCGCCGCCGGCGTGGCCGGCCTTGCGTTGGCGATCGGCTCGACGCTGGTCGCGGGGATCGACGTCTGGCAGGCCTACGGGCGGTTGCTCCTCGATCTGCGCAGTGCAGGGACGGCCTCAAGCGACGTCGGGCTCGCAACACTTGCCGCGCAAGCCGGCTTCGCGGAGCCCCTGCCCACGCTGGCCTTCGCGCTCGGCGCCGTCCTGGCGCTCGCCGCGGTGCTCGCGGGGTCGCGACGCGATGGGGAGTCGGGCCTGGTGGCGGCCATGGTGGCGACCCTGCTGGTGGTGCCACTGCTCTGGCCCCACTACCTGACGCTGCTGATCCTGCCTGCAGCGTTGCTGGCGTCACGTGGTCGAGCCTGGGGTCTGGCGCTGCCGCTCCTGGCGTGGCTGCCGGGCCCGGCCCTTCCGTTGCTGGCCTTGGTGGGCTGCTGGGTGCCGATGCTGGGCGCGGCTGGGTCCAGGGCTCGGCCGCCGCACGACGCGGCACCTGCCGGAGCGAGTTGAGCGCTACGCGATCGTGGCGGGGCTGGTGGCGGACCCGCGAGGGCCGTCAGACGCCGCCTCGAACCGCACCGTGTCCCCGCGGCGCAGCCCGGCCCGGGCTGCGGCGCCGGCTTCCAGCTCCAGGCACCCCCGGGCGCCGCGCACGAACCAGACCACGCCGACCCAGGGGCGCAGGTGCTCGCGTATCGCCACGACCTGCCACGCCGTGGGTTCGGGACGCGACCGACGGAGGGTTCTGGCCGACGGACTGCTGCCGGTGGCCGTGCTCGCCCCCGCCGGTGCCGGTGGCCCCTCCTCGGCCGCTGCCAGGAAGACGGCGTCGATGGCAAAGCGCATGAAGAGCATGTGGATGCTCGCGTCGGTGGGGAGCCAGAGTCCTTCGCCCGGCGCCAGAGTGCGTCGGCCCATGAGACCCCTGAGCCGCCCCCAGAGTGACCGAGCGGGTCGGACGTCGGTCGCGAGCAGGGCCCCCGTTCGCTGGACCCGGACGGCGGAGGGCATGACCCTTGAGGGTCAGGAACGGGCGGACGGGGCACCGATGCCCCGAACGACCGGCCCGCGTGCGTTCATCCCGTGGCCTGCCGGTGCTCAGTGGCCACCGGTGTTCAGGTTGACCGCGATCAGGATCAGCGCCGGTCCGAGGATCACGGCGAACAAGGACGGGAAGATGCAGCCCACCAGCGGGAACAGCATCTTGATCGGCGCCTGCGCGGCCTGCTCCTCCGCGCGCTGCCGGCGCTCGATGCGCAGCTGCTCCGACTGCACCTGGAGCACCTTGCTGATCGAGACACCCAGCTGCTCGGCCTGGATGACCGCGCCGATGAAGTTGGTGAGGGCCGGAACCTCCGTGCGGCCCACGATGTCGCGGAGCGCCTCCCGGCGCGCCTTGCCGACCCGGATCTCCGCCAGCGCCCGCCGGAACTCGTCCGGCAGCGGGCCCACCATCTTCTCGGTGACCTTGCCCAGCGCCGCATCGAAGCCCAGGCCCGCGCGCACCGAGATCGTCAGCAGGTCCAGGGCGTCCGGGATGGCGAGCAGGATCAGCTTCTGCCGGGCGCGGATCCGCCGGCCCAGCCAGAACTCGGGCGCGAGATAGCCCACGCCGGCTCCCGCGGCGGCCAACAGCAGGCCTTCCAGCAGGTTGCCGCCCAGGATCCCGAAGAACAGGAAGGCGACGGCGGCCAGCGCCAGCGCGATTACCACCTTGAGCCCCAGGAAGTCGCTGGTGCGCATGTTGCCCGGATGCCCGGCCATCGCGAGGCGCTTCTCGGTACGCCCCGCCTGGGTCGCGCTGGTGAAGCGCTCGGCGATACCCGCCAGGCGCCGGGCGAATGGCCGGATGGTTCGCTCGAAGAGCGGCGCCTGGAGCTCGAGCTCCTCGAGGTTCTTCGCCTGCATGGTGCCCAGCTGCGTCAGGCGCGCCTGCACCGGATCGACCGGCGCCGACTGGGCGATCCCGATGAAGACGAGCAGGATGCCCATGGCCAGCACGGCGCCAACCACGATCGTCAGGATTGGCATGGCTCAGACCTCGATGTCCACGATGCGGCGGATGATCATGAAGCCCATGAACATCGCGAAGCCGGCGATGCAGAGGACGATGATGCCGGCCGGCAACCCCAGCACCTCCGGTGGCTTCCGGAACATCGGCTGCATGAACGACGGTGCGATCAGGAACAGGATCCCTGTGAGGCCGATGGGCAGGAAGCCCACCACGTAGCCCGAGAGTCGCTGCTGCGCAGTCAGCGTCCGGATCTCACCCTTGATGCGCACTCGCTCCCGGATGGTGAACGCGATCGAGTCGAGGATCTCCGCGAGGTTGCCGCCCACCTGGTGCTGGATCGAGATGGCCGTCACCATCAGCTCCAGGTCG
>JAJYDP010000508.1 GCA_021777365.1 Chloroflexota bacterium
CTGCCTGTTGCCCGCCGGACAGGCGGGCCCAGTCTTCCAGCGAGGGCGCGAGTGTCTTGAGGACGGTCAGCGGCGTTCGCAGCTCGTGGGCCACGGCCGAGAAGAACGAGCGGCGGGCCTCCTCGAACCGGCGCAGCTGCGCCACCTGGGCGTGTTCCTGCGCGTGCAATTGTGCGTTGCGCAGCGAGAGCTCGGCCTCCCGCGCGAGGGCGCGCAGGGTGAGCCACTCGGTGTCAGCCAGCACTCCACCCGTCCGTCCCACCACCAGGGCCCCTGGCTCGTCCCCGCCGGGGGTGGCCAGGCGGATCCCGACGACTGCCTGCGAGCGCGCTTCCGGCCAGCCGAGGGGAAGCGGCAGGCCGTACGCGGGTCCGGCGGTGAAGGTCTCGCGGGAGCCGATCTCCCATCCCCACTCGCGCAGCTGGGTTTCGCCACCGAGCGTCTCGTAGCGGTCCAGCGATGCGGTCATCCGCCAGCACCCGAGCGTGGGATCGCACAGGAGGACCATGCCCACATCGGCGTCCAGGAGGCGCCGGACCCCCCCGAGCAACGCCTCGAAGGCCCTGGACAGGTCCGCCGTGGGCTGGTTCAGCTCGAAGAACAGCTCGTTCAGCGTCGTCAGCTGCGTGACATGTCGCTCCGCCACCCGGCGGTCCCGCTCTTCATGGCGGAGCTGCTCCGTGAACGCGATTGCGAGCGCCCCGACGATCAGCAGCACGAGCAGTTTGCCGACCGCCATGTAGGCGGCGAGCACGGTCCAGCTCCCCTGCTGGCTCACGACCACGGCCGCCACGTGGAGTGCGCCCGCGGTGGGGATCCACGCAGCCGCCAGCCGGGCGGTCTGGGCGATCGCCAGCTCCACCACGAGCAGCAGGAACAGGGGGAAGAAGGGGCTGTGCGCCCCACCTGCCAGGAGCGTGGCCGCCAGTGCCTGCGCGGCATCGACGGCGAGCGTCGCCACCGGCCGACCATTCGCGAACGGCCGTCGCCGCGCCACGTACACGGACAGCGCCAGGTTGACGGCGACCACGGCCCCGAACGGAGCCAGAAGGGAGCCCGGCTCGGTGCCGCTGAAGGGAGCCAGCAGGACCGCGGCCCCGATGGTGGCCCAGCGCAGGACGAGCAGGTACCGATCCGCCTCAGAAAGCGAGAGGCCCGGCGGGGGCATCGGGTTCCTGGACTGGGTCATCGTCGGCTTGTTCCCCGTGGGGTTGCCGCCGGGGCCTCGCACCCCGTGTTCCTGGATCCGCGGATCCGGCCGCCCCGCCCGCGATCCGAAACGTCAGTCCAAGCGCTCCACCCGGTTGGCCAGCTGGCCGCGAGCATACGCCAGGGCCGCATCGTCAACGCTCGAGAACTCCGTCACCACCGGGCGCAGCCCCAGCGCCGCGAATCGATCGTAGGCGCCCTGTCCCATCCCGCCCGCGATCAGGGCCGAACAGTCCGCGATCGCCTGCGCCATCTGGTCGTGGCGCGACTGGGCCTCCGGGCTGGTGCCGTGCGGCCCGGATCCGGCGTGTTCCACGCGCGGCCCACCAGTCTGATGCGGTCCGGTCTTGGGGCGCAGCTCGCGCTCGACGATGACGTTGCCCTCGATGGTCAGGACGGCGTAATAGGGCGCCCGACCGAAATGCTGGCTGACCGTGCGGCCGTCTTCCGTGACGATGGCGATCTTCATCGGACTCCGTGCTCCTTGCGATTGGACCGCGCGTCGGCGGTACGAACGGCAGTCCGTGGCGAGGAACCCATTTCGATCGACGGACCACGACCCGGATCGCGGTCCGGCTCGCGGCTCGGACCGATCCGGGTTCGGAACACGTGGCTGCCTCGCTCATCTAGCCTCGACCGGTCCCCCTGGGCGCAGGGCCATCCGTCCCGTTTCGGCGGGACCTCCCGGACGGGCCCGGTGATACCGTGGTCCGGCCGGCATCCGCCACCCCGCGCCGGCCTCACGGGAGGACTCAACGATGGACGTGCGGCTCGATGACAGGACGGCGATCGTCACCGGCGGAGCCCGCGGCATCGGCGCCGCCACCACCCGGGCGCTCGCGGCGGCCGGCGCAGCCGTGCTCACCACCGACGTGCTCGATGCCGAGGGCGAGGCCCTCGCGGCCGAGCTGCGCGGGCAGGGACTGCCTGTCCGTTTCGCGCATCTCGACGTGACGGACGAGTCCGCCTGGCAGCAGTGCGTGGCGGAGGCCGTCGATGCATTTGGCGGGCTGAACATCCTCGTCAACAACGCCGGCATCGGCACGCTGGCCGATGTCGAGACCGAGACGCGCGAAGACTACGAGCAAGTCATCGCGGTCGACCAGACCGGCGTCTGGTTGGGCATGAAGCACGCCGTCCCCGCCATGCGGGCGGCCGGCGGTGGCTCGATCGTCAACCTGAGCTCGATCTTCGGCAAGGTCGGGGGATTCGGCGGCT
The DNA here is from genome assembly GCA_021777365.1 of Chloroflexota bacterium. The sequence continues at coordinate 2,428 of JAJYDP010000508.1, forward strand.
CGGTTGCCTACCACGCGGCGAAGGGCGCCGTCCGGCTCATGACCAAGAACGCCGCCCTGCGCTACGCGAAGGAAGGGATCCGCGTCAATTCGGTCCACCCGGGCTTCATCGACACCCCGATGATCACGGGCATCAAGGGTACCGACCTCGAGGCGGCGATCCTGGCCGCGACCCCGATGGGGCGGCTGGGCCGCTCGGAGGAAATCGCGGCCGCGATTCTCTTCCTGGCGAGCGACGCCGCGTCCTACGTCACCGGCAGCGAGTTGTACGCGGACGGCGGCTGGACCGCACGATGACGGCACAGGGCGCGGCGACGCACTATGAGGTCCACGGCGAGAACGTCGCGGGCGGCACCGCCCGGCTGGTTGCCCGCGGCAGCACGATCTCGTTCGACGGCAGCGCCGCCACCGGCGACCTGCTTCCGGGTCCGGCCGACCTGCTGGCCGCCGCCCTCGCGGCCTGCATGCTCAAGAACGTCGAGCGCTTCTCGCACATCCTGCCGTTCCGCTATCGGCGCGCGACGGCCGAGGTCGCGGTCGAGCGCGAGGAACCGCCGCCGCGGATCGTGCGCGCCCGGTACACGCTGCGCGTCGAGACCGACGAGCCGGATCGACGGGTCGAGCTGCTCCACCGCAACATCCGCGCCTTCGGCACGATCACCAACACGCTTGCGCTGGCGTGCGACCTGCAGGGCGAGATCGTGGCGGTCCGCGGAGAGTGGCTCGCCCCCGGGGCAAGGCTCGCCACCGGGGAGGACCCGTACGGCGCCGACGGTGCCTGAACCGGATCGCGAGGCGCAGCCGACGGTTGCGACTGCCGGCGCGCGAGGGCCGGACGGCACGGATCGACGGCCCGAGAGACTCTAATGCACATTGGACTAATGCTCGTTAGAATGACGCCATGTTGCGTCAGACGTCCCCGTCGGCCGAGACGACGAGTCTCCCACCCGAAACCCTCGATGCCTTGCGTGCCATCGCCGAGCCGTCACGTGCCCGGGTGATCGCCCTGCTCGGCCACGGCGAGCACTGCGTGTGCGACGTCGGAGCGGCGCTCGGTGTGAGCACGGCACTGGTCTCGCACCACCTGCGCGTCCTGCGCGCCAGTGGCCTCCTGTGCGAGCGGCACGCGGGCCGCTGGGTCTACTACTCCCTGGACCTCGAGCGGGTCGCGCAGCTGCGCCAGGCGCTCGACCAGCTGCTGACACCCTCGGATGCCGCGGCCACCACGTGCCTGTGCACCGACTGCGGATCCGCCGCAGCCGTGGGACCGGCTGGACGGCGCGAGTTGCCCGGCCTGAAGCGCCTGGAGCTCACGCCGTGACCTGCTCGGTCCTCGTGGTCGGGCTGCCGCCGGCCGCCGGCTGCGCGCCGGGGAACACCTGGCGCGCCGCGGCTGCCTTCGTGCAGCAACGCCTGGAGCAGCGGTTCGGCGATCGCGTCGCCTTCGAATACGCCGAGCTGTTCAGCCCGGATATGGTCCGCCATCCCGACGTCGAGGCCGACATCGCGGCCGGTCACGCCGACCTGCCGATCGTCGTGATCGACGGCGTTCGCCGGTTCTCGGGGGGCAAGCTCAACGTCGGCGCCATCGAGCGCGCGGTCGCGGACGCCCTCGCACGTGCATCGGCCCCCGGGGTCACCTCGGCCCGCACCGGCGGTGGCCCCGGGACCACCTCGGTCCCGCGGACCGGATCCGCCCGACTCCTCGCAGACCCGGCCGATTTCACCTCCACCACGGAAGGACGCGTCTCATGACTGACCTGGCAACGCCGACGACATCCCTCGACGTCGAGATCTTCGATCCCCCCATGTGCTGCCCGACCGGCCTCTGTGGCCCGGTCCTCGACACCACGCTGCTCGATCTCTCGGAAGCGCTGCTCTCGCTCCAGGCCGACGGGCTCTCGGTGGCGCGACACATGATGACGTCCGAGCCCCAGGCGTTCATGCGCAA
>JAJYDP010000509.1 GCA_021777365.1 Chloroflexota bacterium
GCGCACCGGGATCCGAGAGCGGCGGGTTGCCGCGCCCTGGGAGTCGACCGCCACGCTCGCGTCGGTCGCCGCCCGCCGGGCGCTCGCCGTGGCCGCCGTGGATCCGGCCGACGTCGACATGATCCTGGTGGCCACCGTCACGCCCGACTACCAGTTCCCGTCCACGGCCGCCCTGGTCAAGGAGGCGCTCGGCGCCCCGCGTGCCGCCGCGATGGACCTGGCCGCCGCATGCTCCGGCTGGGTCTACGCGCTGACCGCGGCGCACGCGTACATCGCCAGCGGCATGTACCGCACCGTGCTGGTGATCGGCGCGGAGGTGCTGTCGCGGGCCTGCGACTTCACCGACCGGAACTCCTGCGTGCTGTTCGGTGACGGCGCCGGCGCCGTCCTGCTGCGGGCGTCCGACGAGCCCGGCGGCGGCCTGCTCGGCTTCGAGCTGACGGTCGACCCGAGCGGCGCCTACAACCTCTGGGTGCCGGCCGGCGGCAACCGCAACCCGGCGACGCTCGCCACGCTCGAACGGCGCGGCCACTACCTCAAGATGGACGGCCGGGAGACCTACCGCTACGCGACCCGGACGCTCGCGCGCTCCGCGCTCACCGCGATCGAGCGGGCCGGGCTCACCCCGGACGATATCTCGCTGTTCGTGCCCCACCAGGCCAACATCCGGATCATCGAGTCGGTGGCGAAGCAGCTGGGCCTCGCGATGGACCGCGTCTACGTCAACGTCGACCGGTACGGCAACACCTCGGCGGCGTCGGTGCCGATCGCGCTTGCGGAGGCGGTGGAGCGGGGCCGCGTGCAGCCGGGCGACCGGCTGGTGTTCGTGGCGTTCGGCGCCGGCTACACGAGCGGCGCCGCGGTCCTCGAGTGGACGGCCGACCCTGCGCGTTCCGCGCTGGCCGCGGCGATCGGCCCGGAGGTCGCCATCCACGCGCCCAAGGACTGGACCGGCGACGACCCCACCCCGCCCGAGCTGCGCCCGTTCTTCGAGGCACGGGAGCAGGCGGCGGTCGGGTCCGAGACGTCATCGAGCGTCCCGACGGAGGTGCATGCGTGATCGACCTGTCTGGCAAGGCCGCCATCGTCACCGGAGGAGCGCGGGGCATCGGTCGCGCGATCGTGCTGCAGCTCGCGCGCCAGGGCGCCGACATCGCGTTCCTGGACCGTGGCCCCGCCGAGGCCGCCGACGCGACCCGCGGCGACGTCGAGGCGCTGGGTCGCCGGTGTTTCTGGACCGAGGGCGATGTTACCGACCCCGAGGCCGCGCCCGCGCTGGTCGCCCGCGCGCTTGAGACCTTCGGCCGGGTCGACATCCTCGTCAACAACGCCGGCGTCACGCGCGACGACCTGATCATGCGGATGAGCCTGGACGAGTGGCGCACCGTGCTGGAGGTGAACCTGTTCGGCGCGTTCTACGCCACCAAGGCCGTGCTCCGCCCCATGCTGAAGGCCCGCTCCGGACGCATCGTCAACATCTCCAGCGTGTCGGGCCAGGCGGGCCAGGCGGGCCAGGCCAACTACTCGTCGTCGAAGGCCGGACTGATCGGCCTGACCAAGGCCACCGCGCGCGAGGTGGCCAGCCGCGGGATCACCTGCAACGCGATCGCGCCCGGCTTCGTGACCACCGACCTGACGCGCGACCTGCCCGACTCGCTACAGCAGCAGCTGCTCGCGCAGACCCCGCTCGGCCGCTTCGGCACGCCCGACGACATCGCCTCGGCGGTCGCCTTCCTCTGCTCCGACGAGGCGGCGTTCATCACCGGCCAGGTGCTGGCCGTGGACGGCGGCCTGGTGATGATGTAGGCGGTTGCTGCCCGCGCCGCTCACGCACGCCCACGCCCGTCGCCCCCCGGCCCCCGGGTCGTCATCCCGGCCCCGGGGTCGCCATCCCCCCGGGTCGTGATCCCGGCCCCCGGGGTCGCCATCCCCCCCGGGTCGTCATCCCGGCCCCGGGGTCGCCATCCTCCCCGGGGGTCGTCATCCCGTCCGCAGGGCTGTTGCGGTCCGCCATACTTTGTATGTTGGCGCGTGCAGCCGGTTCCGGACGGGGGTGCCCTCAGGACGGCGGTACCCTCCGGACGGCGGTGCCCTCCGGACGGCGGTACCCTCCGGACGGCGGTCGCCACCCCCACGGCGGTCGCCACCCCCACGGCGGTCGCCACCCCCACGGCGGTCCGCCCCGCGGTGCTCCCTGCAACTCTCCGAACGCCGCCGATCGCTGCACATGGCGCAGGCCCAGCTCGCGGCAGCGTCCGGCGTTCCTCAGAGCGAGGTCGGTCGATCGAGCGCGGACGTACCCGGCCCTCCGTCGACCGACTCCGCCGCCTGGCAGGTGCGCTTGGGGTGACGGTGACCGTGGCGGCCCGCGATTTCGACGAACCTGGCAGGGATGGCAGCCGATCGGCCGGCGACGGGGCTCGGGACCACACACGGCGTGCTGCGTCTGCCCACCAAGGCGGAGATCCTGCGGAAGCTGCGCTCACCGCGCTGGCACAGATGGACGCCCTGTATCCTCGGCCGGGCGATCCAGGGGCGGTCCGCCGGCAGTTGATCCGGCAGCTTGGGGGGAACCGAAGCCCTACGATCTCGGCGAGATCCGCCTGGCCGAGTACAAGGGGCTCGCGCGGCGATGGGCCGACTGGTCGGCCGTGGTCGAAGCCTGCACCGACGAGTCGGCGGCGATGCTCCGCGCGATCACAGACGGACTGCCGGGCTGGGACGACCTGGGATGAAGCACCGGCATCTCATCCACGAAGACTCCTCGCTGACCTCTGTAGACGACACCCCCGATCACGGCGGGCTCGCGGATTGGGCGCCCCTGCTGCGTGAGATCCGCAGGGACCCGCACGGCCCGGTCGCGATTCGAGTCGCCCAGGTCATCGAGCACCACCAGATGGATGGCACGAGTCGCGCCTGGGGACGCTTCCTCCAGGGCGAGCGATCGAGGGGCGCCGCCCGCCTCGGCCGGAGCTGAGCGCGGAGTCTCGGCGCCCACCGGTCCGTCGAACCGCCATGCTCTCGCCGGGGCAACGCCGATCGGGGGCCACCCCCCCGACAGGCATGTTGCGGTCCGCCATACTTTGTATGTAGCTGTGCGCCCCTGCCCCGGACCGCGGCGCCCCCCGTAGTCCGCCCCGTTCTCCGGCCAGCCCGCCCGACGTCCCACCGCACGCCCGGTCGGCGTGACTCCCACCGCCCCGACCCCCACAATCCACGACAGCCAGCCATCTCACCGCCCCGCTCAGCGTCCCCAGCGAGGTGAACACCGTGATCGATCTCTCCGGCAAGTCGGCCGTCGTCACCGGCGGCTCCCGCGGCATTGGCCGCGCCATCGCCCTGCGCCTTGCGACCCAGGGTGCCGACGTCACGTTCAGCTTCCGCGGCAACGAGCAGGCCGCCCGCGAGACCGCCAGCGCCGTGGAGGCCCTCGGCCGTCGCGCGCTCGCCCACCGCGGCGACGTCACCGACCCCGCCGCCGCAAACGCCCTGATCGCCGCCAGCCTCGACGCCTTGGGGCACATCGACATCCTGGTCAACAGCGCCGGCATCACCCGCGACGACCTGCTCATGCGGATGAGCGACCAGGCCTGGCACGACGTGCTCGAGACGAACCTGTCGGGCGCCTTCTATGCCACCCGCGCCGTCCTGCGGCCCATGCTGAAGGTCCGCCAGGGTCGGATCGTCAATATCTCGAGCGTGGCCGGGCAGGCGGGCAACGCCGGCCAGGCCAACTACTCCGCCGCCAAGGCCGGGCTGATCGGGCTCACCAGGGCCACCGCCCGCGAGGTCGCCAGCCGCGGGATCACATGTAACGCGGTCGCGCCCGGCTTCGTCCTCACTGAGATGACCGAAGTCCTGCCCGAGAAGATCCAGCAGGGAATCCGCTCGGCTACGCCCATCGGCCGCTTCGGCACCCCCGAGGAGATCGCCGCGGCCGTCGCGTTCCTCGCCTCCGACGAGGCCGCGTACATCACCGGACAGGTGCTTGGGGTCGACGGCGGCCTGGTGATGATGTAGGGGCCGGCGGTTATCGCACGGCAGCCGTCGCGCGCTGGTCCGGCGTCACTGGGGAACCGTGGCGCCGTCCGGGACGCGGTTCCGTCGCTGCCGCCCGCCGTCGCGACCGTCGTCGCTACCGCCCGTCGCGTGTGCGTTAGCGACATGCGGCCGCGCCCGGCCGCGTGCCCGGCGGAGGCCGCGTGCCCGACGGAGGCCGCGTGCCCGGCGGAGGCCGCGTGCCCGGCGGAGGCGAGGCCGCTCGCCCGGCCGCGCCCGCCCGCGTGCCCGGCGGTCCCGCCCGCGCCGCATGCGGGCGGCACAGGCCACTTTCAGGCGCCCTTCATGCGCGCCGCGGAAACTTGCACCCTCGG
>JAJYDP010000510.1 GCA_021777365.1 Chloroflexota bacterium
GGTCGGGGGAGCAGCCTCGACGGCGTCCGGGGGCGCTGGTCGGCCGACGACATCGCGCGCCGGGCCGACCTGGTCGAGCGGTTCGAGCGCCTGCTGCCCGCCGGCACCAGCACGCCGCACGCGGCGCTCCGATACGTGCTGGCGCAGTCGGGGGTCACGGCGGCGATCCCGGGGGCGCGCTCGCTGGCGCAGCTGCGCGACAACGTGGCGGCCGCGGACAGCGTGCTGCCGGCCGAGACGGTGCGCGCCATCCGGAGACTGTGGGAGGAACGCGTCGGGGACGACCCGGTGCCGTGGTAGACGGCTGACGGTGCCCCGGCGTGGCGACGCTCCCTGAGCCAGGGCCCTGACGAGAAGCGGATCCGGGCCCGTCGCTACACTGGTGCCATGCCCACTGCCACGCCCGACGACGTCAAGCGGTACCGCGAGAACCTGCAGGGCGAGATCGATGGCGTCGCCGTCTACCTCGCCATGGCGGACGGGGAGAAGGACCCGCCGCTCCAGGAGCTGTACCGGCGCCTCGCCGAGACCGAACGCCGGCATGGTGCGGTCTGGGAGCAGCGGCTGAAGGACGCCGGCGTCGACATCAGCGGCATGGGCCCGTCGTGGCGCGCCCGTGTGCTCTCCTGGACTGCCCGCCGCCTCGGCGCGGGGGTGATCGCCCCGACGGTCGCGGAGCAGGAAGGCCGCTCCCAGAAGATGTACGACGACCAGCCCGAGGCGCAGGGGACGAGCCTGCCGCAGGACGAGCGGTCGCACGCCCGGATCTTCCGCGAGCTGGCCGGCGGCAAGGGGCTGGCCGGCGGGGAGCTCGCCCGGATCGAGGGGCGGCATCGCTCGACCGGGGGCAACGCGCTCCGGGCCGCGGTCCTGGGTGCCAGCGACGGCGTCCTCTCCAACACCAGCCTGATCATGGGCGTGGCGGGCGCCGCGGTCAGCAACGGCGCCGTGGTGGTGGCCGGACTGGCGGGGCTCCTGGCGGGCGCGTTCTCCATGGGGCTGGGCGAGTGGCTCTCCGTCCAGAGCGCGCGGGAGCTGTACACGCACCAGATCCGGGTCGAGCGCGAGGAGCTCGAGGCGATCCCCGAGGAGGAGGAGGTCGAGCTGGCGCTGATCTACCAGTCGAAGGGGGTCCCGGAGGACCAGGCGCATCACCTGGCGCGGCAGATCGTCCGGGGCGACCTGGCCGTGGCGCTCGACACGCTGTCGCGCGAGGAGCTGGGGATCGACCCGGAGGAGCTGGGGGGCTCGGCCTACGAGGCGGCCTTCACCTCGTTCCTCCTGTTCTCGTCGGGTGCGTTCGTGCCGCTCCTGCCGTTCCTGGTCGGGAGCGGTGCGCCGGCGATCATCGCGTCGCTGGTGCTGGCGGGACTCGCGCTGTTCGGCGTGGGGGCGGCGATCACGATCGTGACCGGGCAGAGCGCGCTGCGCTCGGGGCTGCGGCAGGTGGCGTTCGGCCTGGCCGCGGCGGCGGTCACGTTCGGCATCGGGCACCTGGTCGGCACCGTCGTCCGGTAACCGCGGCGCCCTTCGGGACGAGCTTTCGAGGGGCACCCGGCCGGCCCCGACCCGGACGCCCAGCAGGACATCCACGCCGTCTGGCGGGGTCGGCACGCGCGGACTCAGCTATCGCGGGCGCGGCTCTGTGGCGGACCCGGCTGCCGAGGACCTGGCTATCGCGGCCTCAGCTGTTGCACACCAGGTGGGCGATAGCGTACGGGCCCAGCCCGGGCGCGGCACGCGCGGCAGAGGCGCGGCTGTTGCACACCAGGTGAGCGATAGCGTACGGGCCCAGCCCGGGCGCGGCTATTGCGCACCAGACGAGCCTTGCGCGCCGGCCGGTGCCGCGCCGGGAGTCGGCGGACAGGTTCGCATGGTCGCCGCGAGATCAGGCGACCGGGTTGCGGGCCAGGTCGGTGACGCCGGCCGGGTCCTGGGACGGCGCACGGCTGCGTACGGCCGCCGTCGCGTGCAATAGCGTGCATTGTGCCGCGACGTCAGGTCAGGGCAGTCGGCGGCCGGCTTGACCGCCGCCGGCTTGACCGCCGCCGGCTCGACCGCGGCCGGCTCGACCGCGGCCGGCTTGACCGCGGCCGGCTTGGCCGCCGCTGGTTTGACCGCGGCCGGCTTGCCCGTTGCCGCGGGTGCGAGCCCCGGGCTTCGGCGTCTACGCCTGCGCGACCGCGCGGCCGAAGATGTCGAGTGCCTCGTCGATCTCCGCGCTGGTGACGTTGAGCGGCGGGATCCAGCGGACGACGTTGTGGTCGGTGCCGCAGTTGAGGAGGAGCAGGCCGAGGTCGGCGGCCATCGCGAGGACGCGGCTGGTCCGTGCCTCGTCGGGCGCCTTCGTGGCCGGGTCGGAGACGAACTCGACGCCGATCATGAGCCCGTAGCCGCGCACGTCGCCGATCCGCTCGTCGGAGGCCTGGAGCCGCTCGAGTCCGGCACGCAGTTCGGCGCCCCGCGCCGCGGCGTTGGCGACCAGCCCCTCCTGGCGAATGGTGCGGAGCACCGCCAGGCCGGCCGCGCAGGAGACGGGGTTGCCGCCGAACGTGGTCCCGTGCGCGCCCTGCCCCCAGCGCTCCTGGAGTTCACGGCGGGTCACCAGCCCCGAGAGCGGCAGGCCGTTGGCGATCCCCTTCGCCACGGTGACCACGTCGGGCACGACGTCGGCGTGCTGGAAGCCCCACATCTTCCCGGTCCGGCCGTAGCCGCACTGGATCTCGTCGGCCACCCAGAGGATCCCGTGCTCGTCGCAGATCTCGCGGATCCCGCGGAGGAAGCTCGCCGGTGCGGGCCGGTAGCCGCCCTCGCCCTGCTCGGCTTCCAGCACCAGCGCCGCGACGGACCGGCCCGGGATCTCGCTGGCGAGCAGGTCGCGGAGCGCGCCGAGCGCGCGGCGGCTCGCCTCCTCCTCGCCCCCCATCCGGTACGCGTCCGGGAAGGGCGCATGGTAGACGGAGGGCAGGAGCGGCTCGTACCCGGCGCGGTAGTTGAGGTTCGTGCTGGTGAGCGCCACCGAGCCCATGGTCCTGCCGTGGAATCCGCCCCGGAACGAGATCACCCCGGGGCGCCCGGTGACGCGGCGCGCGAGCTTGATGGCGGCCTCGATCACCTCGGTCCCGGCGTTCGAGAAGAAGACCGTGTCGAGCGGGTCCGGCATCGCGGCCGCGAGCTCCGCGGCAAGCCGCGCGGTCGGCTCGGCGAACCCCGCGCCGTTGACGTGGATGAGGGTGTCCACCTGGCGGTGGATCGCCTCGTTGACGGCCGGGTGGCCGTGGCCGAGCACGCTGGTCGCGATCCCGCACACGAAGTCGAGGTAGGCGCGCCCGTCCACGCCGTAGAGGCGGTGGCCCTCACCGCGGACGAAGGCGCGTTCAGACTTCAGGCCGAGGACCGGCGAGATGTGCTGGCCGGCGAGCGTCACGAACTCGGGGGTGGTCGTGGGGGTCTCGAGCATGGCTGGCCTCAGACGCGGGCCGTCCGCCACGGCGCCGAGCAGGCAGGGACGGTCTGGGCGCCAGTATACCGACGCGGGAGGTCGCCACCGGGGTCGGGTCGCCTGCACCCGCCGTCGTGCCCTGCCGCCGCCCCGTCAGTGCTCGAACCGCTTCTGCAGCACGGCGTGGATCGCGACCGCGATGAGAATGACGGCCCCGTAGATGGCCTGCGTGTAGTAGTCGGTCAGCCCGGCCGCGACGATCCCGGCCTGGATGCCGCCGATCATGAAGGCGCCGAGGAACGTGCCGTAGATCGTCCCGCGGCCGCCGAAGACGGACGTTCCGCCCACGAACACCGCCGCGATCGTCGGCAGCAGGTACCCGCTGCCGGTCTGCAGGTAGAAGTTGTTGATCGCGAGGCTGTTCATGACGCCGGCCACCGCCGCCGACATGCCCACGAGTACGAACAGCGCGACCCTGGTCTGGCGGATCGGGATGCCCATCAGACCGGCCGCCTGGAGATTGTCGCCGACCACGTAGGCGTTCTGGCCGAGGCGGTGGCGGTTGAGCAGGACCCAGGCGACGACGGCGAGCACCACGAGCCAGATGAACTGCATCGGCACCGCGCCGATCTGGCCCACGAGCGTCGCGTAGGTCGGCGACGAGTTCGTGGTGACCAGCGGAACCGACCGGCCGTTCATCAGGATCAGCGTCAGGCCCTGGAAGAGGAACATCGTGCCGATCGTGACGATGAGCGAGGGGATGCCGACGACCGTCACCACGACGCCGTTGAAGAGGCCGCAGGCCGCTCCCACCGCGAGGGCGGCCACGAAGCCGAGCTCGGCGCTGCCCGTCGCCTGCCACACCCACACGAAGCCGACCATGGAGAGCGACATCTCGGACCCGAACGAGAGGTCCATGTCGCCGGCGA
>JAJYDP010000511.1 GCA_021777365.1 Chloroflexota bacterium
ACCCCGCGGCTCCGGCCAGCTTCGACCTGGGGGTCTGCCTGGGCGCCAGCTGGGCGTTCGGCGGGTACCCGGGCACGCTGCGCGCGCTGGCATCCGCGGTTCGGCCGGGTGGCCAGGTGCTCGTCGGCGAGCCGTTCTGGCGCCACGAGCCCGAACCCGCCTACCTCGAATGGTCCGGGTTGGGGCGCGACGAGTTCGGCACGCACCAGGGGAACGTCGAGATCGCGGAGGCGGAGGGGCTGGTGCCGTTCGTCGCGCTGGTCAGCTCGGACGACGAGTGGGATCGATACGAGACGCTCCAGTGGCGGGCCGCGGCCCGCCACGCGGCCGCGCATCCCGAGGACCCGGACGTGCCCGAGCTGCTGGACCGCGTGCAGCGTGCCCGTCACGAGTACCTGGCCTGGGGCCGCGAGACGCTCGGCTGGGCGCTCTATCTCTTCGGGAAGGCTTGACCCGGGCACCTGCCGCCGGGAGTCCTCAGGCCACGAAGCGCGCTTCCTCCAGGGCGAGCGCCACGCCCAGCACGGTGTCCTCATCGCGGCCGGCGATCTGCAGGTTGCCGATCGCGATCGCGGGCCAGCCGAGGAAGTTGAAGGGGCGCGTGTAGCGGGTGAGGGGGCCACGCACGTCGGGTTCCCAGCAGTCGACCGGTGGGGGCTCGATGGCCAGGGTCGGGCTGATCACCACGTCAACCGCCGGCTCGGTGCGGGCCCGCTCGCGCATCTCGCGCAGGGCGAGCAGACCGCGCTGATGCTCGACGACGGAGACGTGCTGCGCCGCGTCGAGCTTGAACTGGAGGTCCGCGCCGTACTCGTCCCGGAGGCTCGGGAACCAGGGCATGTGGATGATCGCGCACTCGGCGGTGAAGACGGCCATGGCGTCCCCGGGTGCCGTCCCCGGGAACGCGACTGCCTCCACCATGGCCCCGAGTGCGGCCAGCTCGTCCTCGGCCCCGGTCGGCGCGAGGACTCCGACCCGGACGCCGGCAACCCTGGATGGGGGGATCGGACGCCCGCTCAGCACGGCGTGCACCAGCGCGACGTCGCGGACCGTGCGCGCCATGGGCCCCACCGTGTCGAACGAGGGCGCCAGGGGGAACGTGCCGTGGGTGGAGAGGGCCCCGAAGCGTGGCTTGTAGCCGACCACCTCGCAGCAGGCCGCGGGGATCCGCAGGGAGCCTCCGGTGTCCGTCCCGAGGCCGATGGTGCACAGCCGGTCGGCCAGCGCCGCCGCCGTGCCTCCGCTCGACCCACCCGCGACGCGACCCGGGTGGGCCGGGTTCTCGACGGTGCCGTAGTGGGGGTTCTGGCTCGTGACGCCCCAGGCGAACTCGTGCAGGTTCGTCTTGCCCACCATGATGGCGCCCGCCGCCTCGAGCGTGCGCACCACGCGCGCCGTGCGCGACGGCACGTGGTCGCGGAAGATCGTGGAGCCGTACGTGGTGCGGATCCCGGCCGTGTCGAACAGGTCCTTGACCGCCAGCGGCACGCCGGCCAGCGGACCGGTCGGTCGGCGTTTCGCCCGGCGCAGCGCGTGTCCGGGGCAGGTCGTGATGAAGGCATGCCCCGTGGCGTGGGCGTCGATCCGCCGCAGGGCGGCCTCGGTGACCTCGACCGCCGAGACGTCGCCCCGTTGCACCGCGGCGGCCAGGTCGGCCGCCGGGAGATCGAGCAGGGGGTCGATGCCGTCAGCCACGGGTCGTCGCGTCGGCCGTCGGTGTGGTATCCACGAGGTGAGTGTGGCGCCACGGCGCCCCCGTGTCCACGCCCGCGCGCGCCCGGGACCTCGATCGCCCGGGACCTCGATCGCCCGGTCCCGCGTGGCGAAGGACCGGCGCCCGGTCATGCGACACTCTGACCATGTGCGGGCGCTTCACCCAGCGGCTCTCGTCGGGCGAATTCGCCCGGATCTTCGGCGCCGAGGACCTCGCCGCGACCCCGGGCGAGGCGTACAACGTGGCACCCACCCAGCGGGTGGCCGCGGTGGTGGTGCGCGACGAGCGGCGGGTCCTCGATCGCTTTCGCTGGGGGCTGGTGCCCGGCTGGGCGGAGCGCGTCACGATCGGGAATCGCCTGATCAACGCGCGCGCCGAGACGGTGGCCTCCACGCCCGCGTTTCGCCACAGCTTCCGGGCGAAGCGCTGCCTCATCCCGGCCGACGGCTTCTACGAGTGGCGCCGGACTCCGGACGGGGCGCGCCAGCCCTTCTACATCACGGCCGCCGACGGTGCCCCGCTCGCCTTCGCCGGGCTCTGGTCGGCCTGGCGCGATCGATCGGCCGGCCATGACCGGCCTGCCTCGGCCGACGAGGCTCCTCAGGACGACCGATCCGGCGGTGCCGCCACGCCAGCCCTGCTGACGTGCTCGATCGTGACCACGACGCCCAACGCGCTGATGGCGACGCTGCACGATCGGATGCCGGTGATCCTGCGGCCCGATGCCTGGGACCTCTGGCTCGACCCGTCGATAGTGGACCCGGGCGAGCTCCAGGCGCTGCTCCGGCCGTCCGACGCCGAGCTCGTCGCGTGGCCCGTGTCGGACCGGGTCAACAGCCCCCGCAACCAGGGGCCCGGACTGGTCGAACGCCTGGCCACGTGACCCACCGACCGCTCGACCCGGTCACGGCTGTTCCCGAGTTCCGCCTACCCCACGATCTGCCGCAGCGCGAAGAGCACGTTGGCCGGCCGCTCCGCGAGCCGGCGCATGTACCACGGGTACCACGCCGAGCCATACGCGATGAGGTCGCGCACCACGTACCCCTCGGCGGCGAGCCGGTGTTGCTGGTCGAGCCGGATGCCGTAGAGCATCTGGACCTCGAACGCCGTGCGCGGCAGGCCCAGCGCATCGGCGTGCACGGCGATCTGCTCGATGAGCGCGACGTCGTGGGTCCCGACCCCGATCCGGATCGCGCGGCCGGCGGCCCGGGCCTCCAGCATCGCGACCGCCAGGGCCGCGTAGCTGGCGTCCACCTCGCGGCGGGTGCGGTAGGCGAGCGCAGCGGGCTCGTCGTACGCGCCCTTGACCAGTCGGATGGCGGGCTCGAGGGGGAGCAGGCGCTGGATGTCGGCCGCGGTGCGGCGCAGGTACGCCTGCAGGCAGATCCCCGTGTTGGCGTGCCCCGCCTTCAGCCGCTCGTACAGGGCCACCGTGCGCTCGGTGTGGGCACTGCCCTCCATGTCGATCCACACGACCCCGCCGTCCTGCGCGGCGCGCTCGGCCAGGCGCCCCAGGTGCTCGAGCGTGCGCGCCTCGTCGATGTCCAGGCCCAGCTGCGTCAGTTTGACCGAGAGCTCGCCCGGGATCCCCCGTGCGGCGATCTGGTCGAGCAGGCCCAGGTAGTGCGCCGCGGTGGCGTCCCCTTCCTCGATCCGCACCACGTTCTCGCCGAGGCGGGTGAAGAGGCTGCCGATGTGCTCCTCACGGAACACCTCAGCCTGGGCCAGCGCGGCCTCCGGCTCCTCGCCGGGCATGAAGCGCCGCACCGCGCGTCGCACGAACGGCAGCCGCGGGATCCGATCGCGGAGCCAGGCACTGCGGGCCATCCAGAGCAGCAGGGTGCGCATGCGTCCTCCTGAGCCGGAACAGGATCACCTGGACCACATCGGCCGTCCATCGATGGGCGTCGCGAGCGGGTCCTGGTCACTGGAACAGCGGCTCGCAGGCGGCGATGCCGGTGGCGCCGGCCGCGATCAGGCCATCATTCTCCGACGATCTGGACCCGGACGGTCCGTTCGCGAGCGCGGACCTGGTCGAAGTCCGCGAAGTAGATCCGCCCGAAGTCGCCGAGCATCATCGCGCCGTCCACCACCGGCACAGTCTGCGAGCGGCCAAGGATGACCGACCGCAGGTGCGCGTCGGTGTTCAGCGACCAGGACGGGAGCTCGTCACGGCGTGCCGCGGCGGCGATGTGTTTCGGCCCGGGATGTCGATACTGTCCCTCTGTCCGGCAGGTGGGAACGAGACCCTCGAGGATCGTCACCAGGTCCTGCATCAACAGCTCTTCACCCCAGTAGTCGACGTCGTCCGACGCCTCCTGGATCAGCACGCTGCAGGTCGTGTGCTGTGAGAACACGAGCAGGATGCCGTTCCTGATCCCGGATTGTTGCAGCGCGTCCTCGACCTGCGGCGTCACGTCGTGGAAGGTTGGACGTCTGTCCGACTGGACCGTGAACGAAGCGTGGCAGACCGACATCGACCCCACCCTCCCTCAGTGCGTGCGATCCCATGCTTCGCGCACGGACCTGATCATCCCCTCGAGCATGGCCTGCGGATCGCTGGCGGTGAAGATCGCGCTGCTCGAGCCGGTCCCCTGGGCTCCCGCCGCCACGACGTCGTAGACATCCTGGGCGCCGGTAATGCCCGCTCCATG
>JAJYDP010000006.1 GCA_021777365.1 Chloroflexota bacterium
GACCCGCGTGGCGATGTCGCGCGCGAACCCCATCTCGTGGGTCGCGATCAGCATCGTCATGCCGCCGCGCGCGAGCTCGCGGATGACGTTCAGGACCTCCGCCACGAGCTCCGGGTCCAGGGCGCTCGTGATCTCGTCGAGGAGGAGGAGGTCGGGCTCCATCGCCAGCGCCCGCACGATCGCCACGCGCTGCTGCTGCCCGCCCGACAGCCGGTCGGGGAAATCGTCGCGCTTGTCCGCCAGCCCGAACCGGCCGAGCAGGGCGGTCGCGCGTTCCTCGGCGTCGCGCTGCGACAGCCCGAGCACCTTGCGCGGCGCCAGCGTGACGTTGGACAGCACGCTCATGTGCGGGAAGAGGTTGAACGCCTGGAACACGATCCCGAGGCGGCGCCGGACGCGGTTCACGTCGACCCCGGGCGCGCTGATCTCCTCGCCCTGGAGGACGATCCGGCCCGCGTCGACCGGCTCGAGGAGGTTGATGCAGCGCAGCAGCGTCGACTTGCCGGACCCGGATGCGCCGATCAGGCAGACCACGTCGTGCTCGGCGAGCTCGAGGTCGATGCCGCGGAGGACGCGGGCCTGCCCGAACGACTTCCAGACCCCCTCCACGCGCAGGGCGGGGCCGGTCCGATCGGCCGGCCGGGGCCAGGCAGTCGCCCGGGGAGCGGCGGGCCCACCGTTCGAGGGCGTGGTCACCGGGCGCCCGCCAGGAAGCGTCGCCGGTCGCGCGCGATCAGGACGTCCACCAGCCGCGCGAGCGGGATCGTGATCACCAGGAAGACGAGCGCGGTCACGAGGTAGGGCGTGAAGTTGAACGCGGCGGCCTGGTCGATCTGCGACTGTCGGAAGATCTCGACGACCCCGATGTACGAGACCAGCACCGTGTCCTTCTGCAGCCCGATGAAGTCGTTGAGGAGGGGCGGGATCACCCGGCGGACGGCCTGTGGGAGCACCACGTAGCGGAGCGCCTGCAGCTGCGTCAGGCCGAGCGAGCGTGCGGCCGCCTCCTGGCTCGGGTGGACGGACTGGATCCCGGCCCGGTACACCTCGGAGACGTACGCGGAGTAGACGAGCGTGAGCGAGATGACCGCGTAGAAGAAGGTGCTCGTCGGCACGCCGGGGATCTGGAGGGCCGGAATGCCGAACCCGAGGAGATAGATGATCAGGATGCCCGGCATCGCCCGGAAGACGTCCGCGTAGGCGGTCGCCAGCAGCCGCAGCGGGAAGAAGACGGGACCGGGCAGGCTGCGCAGGACGGCGAGGATCAGCGCCAGGACGAGGATGAAGACCTCGGAGACGCAGAAGAGCTCGACGTTGACGCCGAACGCCGGGACGATGTCCGGCACCGACTGGTTCCAGACGGTGCCGTTGAAGAACGAGCGCTGGACGTCCGGCCAGTTCGGCGCGTGCACCACGATCCAGCCCAGCGCGCCGAAGAAGACGACCGTGCTGACCAGCGCGACAAGGGTGGAGCGCAGCGCGGAGCGCTCGTAGTGGTGCGAACGATGGGGCGGCCCGCCCGCCGCCGGGGGGACCAGCTCCCCGGTGTCGAGCGGGCTCCCGGTCAGCGAGCCGCCCACGCCGTGCGCGTGGTGGCCCGGGTCACGGCTGGAGGACGGGCGCGCTCGCCTTGTCCGCGAGCCACTCCGTGGTGATCTGGTCCAGGGTCCCGTCCGCCTTGAGGGACGCGAGCGCCTGGTTGACGCAGGTCGTCAGGGGGCTTCCCTTGGCCAGCACCAGGCTGAAGTGCTCGGCGTTCGGCCCCGGGGTCACCGGGAGCTGCCCCACGATCACGCTGTTGTCGAGCTGCACGGCGGTGATGTAGAAGGCAGTCGGCAGGTCGGTCACGATGCCGTCGATCTGCCTGGCCTTGACGGCCGCGATCGCGTCGTCATTGGACGAGTAGACCGAGACGGGGGCGGTGGGCGCGATCACGTTCTTGATCGCCGTGTAGGCCGTGGTGCCCTGCATCGCACCGAGCCGGTACTTCCTGAGATCGGTGATCGTCTTCGCCGAGGTGATCGAGTTGCTCTTCAGCGCGACGATCGACTGGGCCACGTAGTAGTACCCGTCCGACATGTCCACGGCCTGCGCGCGCTGCGGCGTGTACGACACCTGCGCGAGATAGAAGTCGAACGGCTTGCTGCCCGGCGCGTACGAGTTGTCGAACGGGACGACGGTCCAGGTCACGTCGCTCGTGCCGAATCCGAGCTTGCCGGCGACCGCGTAGGCGACGGCGCTCTCGAATCCCTGGCCGTTGGTCGGGTCGCCGAGCTTCCAGGGCGCGGGCGCGGCGCTCGCGTCGGGCTCGAAGTACGGCGGGTAGGCCGGGTTGTCCGTCCCGATGGTGAGCTTGCCGCTCGCCAGCGTCTGGACCTGGCCCTTCATGCAGCTCGGGGAGATCGCCGCGGCGGCGGGGCTCCCCGCGGTGCTGGCCGCGGGCGACGCGGGAGCTGCGCTGGCCGCCGCCGACGCCGCGGGCGCGACGCTCGCGGCGGGCACCGAGGCCGCGGGGGCCGAAGCCGCGGGTGCGACGGTCGGAGCCTGGGTGGCGCCGGCGCCGCAGGCCGCGAGCAGCAGCGCGGCCAGCGGGACGGCCGCCAGCCTGATCCGGGTGTTCATGGTGTGTGCGCCTCCTCTTCCCACTCGCGCGCGGGTCACCGAGCGGTCGGCGCCGCGTCCCCGGGAGGTGAGTGTAGCCGAGCGGACCGACCGCGGCGAAACACCCCGGACGCTCCGGGAGGAGGCGATCGCCGGGGGTCAGCCGCGCCGGATGGCGAGGCGATCCCCGGGTGCGAGACCGAACGACGCGCCCGCGTCTCCCTGGTTGACGGCCAGGCAGAGCCGTCCGTACGAGTCCTCGTAGAGGAGCGGCGCCCCCGGCGACACGGACCCGAATGTGGTCTGCCACCCGAACGAGAGCCGCCCCACCCGCGCAGCGGCATGCCCGCCGGCGTGGCCCGGTCCGGCGGGCTCCCCGGCGGCGTGAGGGCCGCCGTCGCCCGGTGAGGCGGATCCCGTGCCCGCGTCCCGGCGTTCGATGCCCGCGAGCAGCGGGTCTCCGGGTGCCAGCGTTCCCAGCGCCGCCTCCAGGTCCGCGCGCTCCCCGGCCAGCTTGACGTTGCCGAAGGTGTCGATGTATGTGACCCCGGTCTCCAGGGCGTCCGGGCGCACCTCCGCGCGCGGGAGCTCGAGCCGGACCAGGTCGGCCGGGTCGACGGCGCGCCCGAACTCCTCCAGCGGCACCCCCAGCGCGAGGTGCGCGCCGGCCGGCGCGAAGATGTCCCGGCCGTGGAACGAGGCGCTGACCTCGGGCAGCCGGTACGCGGGGTTCTCCAGCGCGCGGGCCGCGACGATCCCGCCGAGCCGCTCCGCGACGGGGACCAGCAGGCCGTTGTCGGGCCCCACCAGCAGGTCGCCTCGCGCAACCCTGATCCCGACCGGCAGGCGGGGCGTCCCGACGCCGGGATCGACGACCGCGACGTGCACCCCCACCGGCAGGTACGGCAGCACGCACCACAGGAGCTGCGCACCGTCGGCGATGGAGTACTTGGCGATCTCGTGGCTGACGTCCAGGAGGCGGACATCGGGTGCGATGGAGAGGACGACGCCGCGGCAGATCGCCGGGGAGGGGTCGCGATCGCCGAAATCCGTGGTGAGGCTGACCAGCGGCGAGGACGGGCGGGCCCCCGCCTGCGCGGCGGGCGTCAGGACCGGGCGGGTGAAGGTCGTGGGCATGAGGTCCATGCTAGCCGACCGTACACTGGCGCCGTGCGTGTGCGCTCCCTTCGACTCCGTCTCCTCGCGGCCGTCGCCGCCCTCGCGTGGGGCGCGGCGGCGGTTGCCGTCCTCGTCGCGTACCGGCCGGGCGACCCGGTGGCGCCCCTGGTGGCCGCGACGCCGATCGTGGGCGTGCTCGCGTCCCTGGCCGCGCTGGCATGGCCGCCGCTGGTCAGGAGCCACCGGGCCTCGGCCCTCGTCATGTGGGTGGAGATCCTCGGGCTGCTGCTGCTCCTCCCCTCCGCGGCGAACCTGGTCTCCGCGCTCCGGGGGCGGACCGGCCTTCCCTTCCTGCCCTCGGCGGAGGACGCGTACGGCTGGTTCCTCGCACTGGCCGCCGCCTCGCTCTTCGCCGGGCTCGGCGCCTCGCGGCGCCTGCTCGGCGCGACGTCGATGCGCGCGCCGCGCGCGGCCCTGGCCGCCCTGATCGCCGTGGCGCTGCTGGCCCTCGGGTCCGGCGTCTCGGGCGTGGCGATGCTCGGCACGGAACTGGCGTACACCTCCGCCGCCCGCGTAGCGCCGCTTGCCTCGGCCGAACAGCCGGTACCCCCGTCGTGCTCGCAGCTGCCCGATGTGGCCGACACCGCCGGCGTCTCGATCGAGGCGGAGGCCCGCGCCGGAAGCCAGGTCATCGGAAGCGTCTCCCTGGCCGGGACGCGTGCCGGCACGGATGAGCGCTGGAGCGCGACGCTGACCGGCTGGCCGGTCGACACCGGGCGCGAGCCGTCCTCGCTGGGCTACGTGCGGGTGGGCTCATCCGCGTGGCTGCGCTCCGGGACCGCCCCGTGGAGCAGCGTGCCGGTCGACGAGACGATCATCCCCTACGTCGAGGTGGGTGCCACGCCGGCGCCGGTCATCGTGCAGGATCGGGAGACGCTCGACTCGGAGGTGCTCCGGGTCGCGCTCGCGAGCCCGGCACGCCTGGCCGCCGAGGACGTGGGCCTGGAGCTCGTGGACGGCGTCCGCGCGCGGCACTGCCGCCTGCTGGCGGGCGGGTCGATCGCCCTCCAGGCGTTCCGGCCGCTGCGATGGCTCCTCGGCGAGGCGCCGCTCTCGGACCGGAGCAGCATCGCCGACTGGCGCGGCAGCCTGGACTGGTGGATCCTCCCGGGCGGTCGGCTGGCGGTCGCCTCCGTCTCGGTGGAGGGGCTGAACCCGGGCTGGCCCGGCGGGCTGCAGACGACGCTGCAGGCGACCCTCACCTCCAAGCCGCTCCCGGCGGCGCCATCCATCACCGCGCCTGCACCATGACCGGCGGAGGTGTCAAATGACGCTGGAGCGCGCGGACCGCGCCGGACTGAAGTGGGATCGTGCGGCCCGCTACCTGAAGATCGCGCGGGTGCTGCACCAGCACCGCGACGGGATCGCCGCGGGCGCCATCGCCGACCTGGTGGGCGTCTCCCGGCGGACCGTGTACCGGGACCTCGCCGCGATGGAACGCGACGCGGGGCTCCCCATCTGGCAGGACGGTGGCCGGTTCGGCCTGGAGGAGGACGCGTTCCTGCCGCCGCTCGACCTCACGCTGCACGAGGCGATGACGCTCTACCTCGCCGCACGCGTCCTGGCCAAGACCAGCGACGAGTACGACAGCGAGCTGATCGGCGCCTTCGTCAAGCTCGCCGCGGTGCTGCCCGGGATCCTCGCCGAGCACGTGCAGGCGACCGCCGACCTGGTCGCCGCACGGCCGGCCGACGCGCGATTCACTCGGGTCTTCCGCACCCTGACGGAGGCCTGGGCCCGCGGGCGCGTGGTCCTGATCGAGTACGACGCGGGGGCGTACGACCCGTCGCGCGGCGTGCGCCGGGCCCGGGTCCGGCCGTACGCCATCGAGCCGTCCGCCCTGACGCACGCGCTCTACCTGATCGGGCTGGACGAGGAGCGCGGCGGGCGACGCACCTTCAAGGTGGAGCGGATCGTCGACGCGTCGCTGACGCCGGACACGTTCGACCCCCGGGAGGGCGGCGGCGCGGCGGCGGACCTGGCACGCGGCTGGGACGTGATCAGCGACCAGCCGCTGGAGAGCGTCGCGATCCGGTTCGCCCCCGCGGTCGCGCGGCGCGTCGCCGAGACGCGCTGGCACGCCAGCCAGCAGCTGGAACCGCAGCCCGACGGCTCCCTGGTCTGGCGCGGACGGGTGGCGGGGCTGCACGAGATCCAGGTGTGGGTCCTGGGCTGGGGCGCCGATGCGGAGGTCCTGGAGCCGGCGGAGCTGCGGGCGCGCGTGGCGGAGCAGGTCCGCCTGGCGGCGGCGACGTACGCCGCCGGTCGCCCGCGCTAGGAGCGGTCTCCCGCCGGGACCGGGTGCGAGCCCTCCGCCGCCGCGCGGAGGAGGCGGGGGAACCAGTGGCGCCAGAGCGCCTCGTGCAGCTCGTGCCGGCGGCCGCCCGGCAGTCCCACGTGCCGCAACGTCACGTGCGTGAGCCCGCCGTGATCGATCGCGTCGAGCGCGACGACGCTGGGCCGCCCGAGCGGGTCGCCTTCCCAGTCGAGCGTGAACGAGACGTGCTGGGGCGGGTCGACGGCCAGCACCGTGCCCACCGCGGTGGCGTCAGCCATGCGGAGGCGCACCGCGGCGCCGACGGTGGCCTGGAACTCGGCACCGTCGAGCCAGCGGGCCAGCCCCTCGGCGCTGGAGAGGAGCGGCCAGACCGCCTCCCTCGGCGCGTGCACCTCGCCCTGCATCTCGACGGCGTACCGGTGGTCCATCGCCACAGGATAGTCGCGTGAGCGACGCTAGAGGGCCTTGACCGCGGAGATGAGCTGCGTCAGGACGTCCTTGGCGTCGCCGAAGAGCATCCCCGTCTTGGGGTCCGTGTAGAGCAGGTTGTCGATCCCCGCGTAGCCCGGCCGCATGGAGCGCTTGACCACGATGATGTTCGCGGCCTTGTCCACGTCCAGGATCGGCATCCCGTAGATCGGGCTCGAGGGATCGGACCGCGCCGCGGGGTTCGTGACGTCGTTGGCGCCCAGGACGAGGGCCACGTCCGCCCGCTGGAACTCGGGGTTGATGTCCTCCATCTCCCAGAGCTGCGGGTACGGCACGTTGGCCTCGGCGAGCAGGACGTTCATGTGGCCCGGCATGCGACCGGCGACGGGGTGGATGGCGTACTTGACGTCGACGCCACGCTCCTCCAGGAGCGCGGCCAGCTCCGCCGTGGCGTGCTGCGCCTGCGCCACGGCCAGCCCGTAGCCCGGCACCACGATCACGTGCTGGGCGTAGGTGAGCTGGATCGCCGCGTCGTCGACGGTCAGCTCGCGCACCGACCCACCGCCGGTCGCGCCGCCGGCCGCCGCGACCGCCCCGGAATCGCCCGTCCCGAAGCCGCCCACGATGATGTTCAGGATCGAGCGGTTCATCGCGTCGGCCATCAGCTTGGTGAGGATCCCGCCCGATGCGCCCACCAGGGCACCGGCGATGATGAGCACGGGATCGTCGATGACGAACCCGGCCATCGCGACCGCCGTGCCGGTGAACGCGTTGAGCAGGGAGATCACCACCGGCATGTCGGCGCCGCCGATCGGCAGCACCATCGTGACGCCGAAGACCAGGGCGACCGCGAGCAGCGCGACCAGCACCAGGACGACCTGGCCGACGAAGATCAGGTAGACCGCGGCCACCACCGCGATGATCGCCAGCACCACGTTGATGGCCTGGCCCGCGGGCAGCTTGACCGGCGTGCCGGTCACGATCCCCTGCAGCTTGCCGGCGGCGATCAGCGAGCCGGTGAAGGTGACCGAGCCGATCACCACGTCCAGCACGGTCGCCACCACCTCGGCCGTGCCGAGCGTGTGGGGACCGATCCCCGCGGCCCGGACGAACTCGTCGATCGCGACCAGCGCCGCCGCGCCGCCGCCCATCGCGTTGAAGATGCTGACGAGCTGCGGCATCGCCGTCATCTTCACGGTGCGCGCGGTGTACGCGCCGGCACCGCCGCCCACCACCAGGCCGACCACGATGATCGGCCAGATGAGGGTCCCCGTGGTGCTGACGTCACCCGCGGCGATCAGCAGGATGGTCCCGAGCACGGCGGCCGCCATGCCCACCGCCGAGAGCTGGTTGCCGCGCCGCGCCGTGGCGGGCGAGTTCATGAGGTGCAGGCCCATCACGAAGCAGGCCGCGGCGATGATGTAGACGAGCCGGATGAAGGTGTCGAGCGACATGGCGGTCAGGCCTCGGGCTTCGGTGCGCCCCTGGGGGCCGCGGGCCGCTTCTTGAACATCTCGAGCATCCGGTCGGTGACCAGGTACCCGCCCACCACGTTCATGGCGGCGAAGGCCACCGCCAGCACGCTGAGGAAGATGCTCAGCGGGTTGTCGGCGATGGCCGCGATCAGCATGGCGCCCACCAGGACGATCCCGTGGATCGAGTTGGCCCCGGACATGAGGGGCGTGTGGAGCGTGGCCGGCACCTTGCTGATGACCTCGAAGCCCACCAGGATGGCGAGCACGAAGATCGTGAGCGAGGAGATGAGCTGGTCGACGCTCATGCCGCGGAACCTCCGGTGGTCGAGCCGGCGGCGGGCTCGAGCAGCTTCTGTGTCGCCGCCTGCACGACGCGGCCGTCGTGCGTGATGACGGTCGAGGTGTGCACCTCGTCCCTGGGGTCGATGGCCAGGGCCCCATCCTTGATGAAGGTCACCAGCAGCGCGGCCAGGTTCCGGGAGTAGAAGAGGCTGGCGCTGCCGGGCATGCTGGCGGGCAGGTTGGTGGGGGCCAGGATGATCACCCCGTTGTCCGTCTCGACGGTCTCGCCCGCCTTCGACAGCTCGCAGTTGCCGCCCAGCTCGCTGGCGGCCATGTCCACGATCACGGCGCCCGGCTTCATCCCGGCCACCGCCGCCGCCGTCACCAGGATCGGCGGGCGCCGCCCCGGCACCTGCGCCGTCGTGATGACGATGTCCTGCTGGGCGATGTACCCGTTGAGCTCGTCCTGCTGCGCCTTCTGCTCCTCGGGGGTCAGGGCGCGCGCGTAGCCGCCTTCGCCGGTCGCGTCGGCGACCGACTTGAGCTCGATGAACTGCGCGCCGACGCTCTGCGCCTGCTCCTTCGTCTCGCGGCGCACGTCGTAGGCCTTGACGACCGCCCCGAGGCGCCGCGCGGTCGCGATGGCCTGGAGCCCGGCCACGCCGATCCCCAGCACCAGCACGTTCGCCGGCTTGGCCGTGCCGGCCGCGGTGGTCAGCATCGGGAAGTAGCGCCCGAAGGCCTCGGCGGCCATGATGACCGCCTTGTAGCCGCCCACGTTCGCCTGCGAGGAGAGCGCGTCCATGGTCTGCGCGCGGCTCAGGGTCCGCGGGATGGCGTCCAGGCTGATCGCCGTGACGCCCTTCGCCGCGAGCTCCGCGGCGAGCCGGGGATCGAGCAGCGGCTGGAGGAAGCCGACGACCGCCTGGCCGGAGCGGAGCCTGGCGACCTCGTCGGCGGATGGCTTCTGCACGCGCGCGACCAGATCCGCCTGCGCATACAGCTCATCGGTGGAGACGACGGTCGCCCCGGCCGCTTCGTATGCGCTGTCGGGGAAGTGCGAGCCGAGGCCCGCTCCCCGCTCGACGAGGATCTCCGCGCCGGCCTTCTGGACCTTGGCGAGGGTCTCGGGCACCAGCGCCACCCGGCGCTCCCCCGGCGCCGTCTCCCTGGCGACACCAACCTTCATGGACGGGCATCCTTGTGCGGTGGCGACACGCGCCACGTGTGAACCGACGGGCAACGACCTGCAGTGGGATCCGGCGCGCACGACGACACGCGGACCAGTGCAGACCGCTGCACATGGTACGGGAACTGACGAGGAATACGGTGAGACGCCTGCCGGCCCGTCCGGAACACCGGCGGGCCGAGGCGCATAGGCTACACTGCCGGCGGTGGCAATGCTTTCGTGACGAACAGGAACGGCAGGACCCGGGCCGCGATGGCGGCACCGCCGACCAGGCTGGGCGGCACGCAGCCGGCGACGGGGACACCGGACGCCCCGTCGGCAGGTGACGCGCGCACGGCCGCCACGCCCTCCCGCCCTCCGGTCGGCGCCGAGGCGCTGGAGACCAGCCGGCTGGTCGTGGATCTCGTGCATGCGGCGCTCTCGGCCGGGGGGCCCTCGTACGGACGGCGCACCCCCGACGCTCCCGCACCGGCGTCGGCCGAGGAAGCGGTGGGCACGGGGGCGGCAGGCACCGAGGGCACCCCGCCCATCCACGGGGATCGGCCCACGCATCTCTCGCCGCACGCCGTCCGGGCGAGCGTGGCCATCTACCAGCACGGGCAGTGCACCGTGGGCGAGCTCGCGGCCACGCTCGGCATCTCCCTGGGCTGGGCCAGCCGGATCGCCGAGGAACTCGAGGCGCGCGGCTACGCCGTCCGCGAGCGATCGGCGGAGGACCGCCGCGTGGTGCGGCTGCGGCTCTCGGAGCGCGCCCTCGAGGAGGTGGACCGGGCCTACCGCTGGCGCGGCGATGCCGTGGAGCGCGCGCTCGAGCCGCTCGACGCCGCCGGGCGCGAGGCGGTGCGCGGGTTCCTGCGCCGGCTCGCCGAGGAGTTCACGGCCGGGTCGGGACGCTAGACTGCTGGCGTCGATGGCGCACCCCCAGTTCGAAGCGGTCAACCTGATCAGCGACCCGGTCCACGGGTACATCGAGCTGACCAAGCGGCTCACGCCCGCGCAGGCCGATCGGGCAGGCCTGCCGGCCGAGGACGCCGCGGAGGAGGACCTGCTCGACACGCAGTGGCTCCAGCGGCTGCGCCGGATCAGCCAGCTGCAGAGCGCGCGCTGGGTCTTTCCCAGTGCGGAGCACTCCCGGTTCGTCCACGGCCTGGGCGTCATGCATGAAGCGGGTCTGTGGGGTCGCGCCCTCTACCCCACGCTGCGCGACGCGCTCCTGCGGGACACGCTGGATGAGGGCGAGGCGTCCGAGCATCCGATCCCCTCCGAGGCGCTCGTGGTCGAGACGCTCCGGGTTGCGGGCCTGCTCCACGACGTGGGGCACGGCCCCTTCGCGCACTTCTTCGACGAGCACGTGCTCTCGCGGTGGCCCGCGCCTCCGCACCCCAGCCGCGACCCGCGCAAGCGCCTCACGCACGAGGACCTGGGCCAGGCGATCGTGGAGCGCGAGCTGGCCGACCTGATCGAGGGATTGCGCAGGGCGCCTTCCGGCGACCCGGAACGGGCCGCATTCGCGGAGGGCGAGCGGATCGATCCGCGCTGGATCGGCTTCCTGATCTCGAAGCCCCCGCTGGCCGAGCCGGGGATGCCGCTCTGGGTGCGACGGCTCCAGCCGCTCTTCTCCGGCATCTTCACCGTCGACAACCTGGACTACGTGCGACGCGACGCGCTCATGACGGGCGTGGCGATCGGGGTGGTGGATGCGGATCGACTGCGGCGCTACGCCTTCGTGTCGGAGCGCGGCCTGGCGCTCTACGAGCCCGGGCTGGGCGCCCTGGAGATGTTCCTCACCGCGCGCCTCTTCCTCTACAACACCGTGTACTTCCACCGCACCGTCCGGGCGATCGACCTGGACCTGGCGGAGGCGTTCGGGCCGGCGTTCGAGGCAGTCTTCGGCGACCGCAACCCGCTCGACGCCCTGCGCGACTACGCCACGCTCGACGAGTACGCCCTGCTCCACCAGGCCGCCCTCTGGGCCCGGGGGGAGCGGATCTCGGAGCGGCCGGAACCCGGCGATGGATGCGTGACGCCGGGCGTCGCCGACCTCTGGAAGGGGATCCTGCTCCGTCGTCCGTCCTGGCACGCAGTGCGCGAGGTGCGCCGCGATTCCCGGGCCGGGGCGGCGCGGGAACTGGTGGAGGCAGAGCTGCGTGCCGCCCTGGGCGTCGCGACCGCGGAGGATGCCGGTCGCTACCGCTTCGATCTCGCCGACGCCGACGCGCGGCCCCAGAACCCGCTGCTGGTGGCGGGGCGGCTGGTGGTCGCCCGGCGCGACGGCTCTCTCGACGCCGCGCCTCTCAGCGAGCTGCTGGAGCGCCTGCCCGCGGTGGTGACGGTCGGGCGCGCGTACGAGCGGATCGGGTAGCGGTTCGCAGGCCTCCGCGCCGCGCGCCTGCGGCCCGGGTCGCGCCACAGGCCACCCGGCCGGCGGTCAGCCCTCCCAGGCCTCGCCCGCCGGGTACGACGGCCGGGCGCGGTGCGCGGCAGACGGCGCCGGCCGGATCGTCGCCACTCCCGCGAGGACCCGGCGATCCGGCAGCGCCAGCCTCCCCTGGGACGGCTGCAGCGCGCCGGCGGCCCAGTCCCGGACACGGGCACGCGCGTCCGGGCGATCCGACACGAGCAGCCCCTCGGACAGCAGCGCCTCCGCCTCGTCCAGGTCGGCGTAGCTCCACGCGGCGTCCGTCTCGTAGGTGGTCACCCCGAACGGGATCCCGGCCGCGGCGAGCACCGCGCAGAGATCGCCGAACCCGGGCTGCGGCACCCGATCCTCGCCGTGCAGCTCCCGGAACAGCTCGTCCGGCGTCTGCTCGATCCCGGCCATGCGCAGCGTGATGAGGCAGGCGTGCCGCGTGGCGGCAACGAGCGCCCGCACGAAGGGCACGACGTCCTCGATCGGGTACAGGACGTGCGAGCAGACGACCACGTCGTGGGGCTCCACCGACGCGCCGGCCTCCGGCCATCCCGCGGCGATCACCCGGAGCTGCTCGCGCACACGGGCCTCGGTGGCCCAGCGGTCCAGCAGTTCGAGCATGGCCGCGTGCGGTTCGATCACGGTGACCCGGTGTCCGCGTTCCGCCACCGGGATCGCCACGGCGCCGAACCCCCCGCCGACGTCGAGGACGGTGGCGGGCGGAGGTTCCGCGCCGGTGGCCCAGCGCGGGCCGTGGGATTCCGCGTCGCGGCACGTCGCGACGACCTCTCGCACGAACGGCCCGGGATCCTGGCGCCGGCGGACGGCCTCGAAGAAGTTGGCCGCCCGGCGCGCCCAGTAGGCGTCGGGGTCGGGGCGCTCCGTCCTGAGCCGCTCGAACTGGTCGCGCCGAAGCCGCACGAGGACGCGCCACCGCTCGACGGCGTCCCAGAGCAGCGCCGTGGTGCCGATCTGTTCGATCCGGTCCGGGTCCGACATGCCGGCATGATGACGGTTCGCGGGTCGGCCGGTGCATGCCGTCGGGACCCCGCGCACCCTGCCGCTCGGCGTGCCGTGGGCACGCCGTTCCATTCCGCTTGCGCTGGACGCCCGCCTGCCGGACCATCGCGGCATGCCGGAGCTTCCCGAGGTCCAGGCACTCGCGGACTTCCTGGATGCCCACGCCCGCGGCCGGCGGATCGAGCGCGTGCAGATCCTCTCCTTCGTGGCACTCAAGTCCGTCACGCCGCCCCCGTCGGCCCTCGTCGGCCGCGTGATCGCACAGTGCACGCGGCGCGGCAAGTTCCTGCTCCTGCGGATGGTCCCCGCGGAGGGACCGGAGGGTCGGTCCGACACAAGGGGCGGCATGCGTGCCGGGACCCGGGCCGGCGCGCTGGGCGACGCCCGGGACGACGCGCGGGGCGAGCCCGGGGACGACGCGCGTGACGGAGCCTCACCGAATGGCGGCCCGGCCGCGGGCCGGGCCGTCGAGGAGCTCTGGCTGGCCGTCCACTTCGCGCTGGCGGGCTGGCTGCGCTGGCACGATCCCGTGACCGACGGTCACCGGCCGGACGTCCGCGGCGCGGAACCGGAGGGTCACGGGGCGGACGCCCGCGATGCCGCCCGCGACGGGCGATCCGCCGGACTGCGGGCCGTCCCGCCCGGCGCCGCCGCGCGCTCGCCGCGCCCCGGCGGTCCCGTGGCGATGCGCGTGGAGCTGGACGATGGGGCCAGGTTCGACCTGACGGAGGCGGGCACCCGCAAACGGCTGGCAGTCCACGTGGTCCGCGCCCCGGAGGACGTCCCGGGGATCGCCCGGCTCGGGATCGACCCGCTCGATCCCGCCTTCGACGCGGAGGCCCTCGGGCGGATCCTCGCAGGGCGGACCGGCCAGCTCAAGCATCTGCTGGCCGACCAGGCGCTCATCGCCGGCGTGGGGAACGCGTACTCGGACGAGGCGCTCCACGCCGCGCGCCTCTCCCCGTTCCGTCCCGCCGGCAACCTCGCGCCCGGGGAGGTGGCCGCCCTGCACGCCGCGCTGCTGGGCGTGCTGCGCGATGCCCTGGCACGCAACGCGGGCGTCCCACCGGACGAGCTCAAGGACGGGAAGCGGGCGGCGATGAGGGTCCACGGACGGACCGGGCTGCCGTGCCCCGTCTGCGGCGACACGGTCCGAGAGGTCGCCTTCTCGGAGCGTTCCCTCCAGTACTGCCCCACCTGCCAGACGGGCGGGCGGCCGCTCGCCGACCGCCGGCTGTCGCGGCTGCTGCGCTGAGGACACCGGAGCTCGGAGGCGGCTCGGACGCGGCGAGCCACGGTCCCGAGGATGCGGGCGAGCCCCCGCCCCGAGGATGCGGGCGAGCCCCGGCCCCGAGGATGCCGGCGGTCAGCCCTGTCCGGAACCGGCCGTCCCCTCGCCTCGTGCCGCGCGCGCGGCACGGATCACGGCCGTGATGTCGAGGCCCGCCCAGTCGGCGGTGGCTGCGTCCACGCGCTCGCGCACCAGTCGTGTGACCGGCAGCGAGCCGGGTGCGGCGCCCAGCACGCCGAGCGCCAGGTCCAGGTCCTTGCGCAGGTCCCGCACGGCGAACATGACCGGCTCGTGCCGATCCTCGAGATAGCCTGCCCGGCGCGGCTCCAGGACGGGAGCCAGCCTGGCCAGGGCCCAGAAGATCTGCTCCGGGTCGAGGCCGGCCTCCTCGCCCGCGACCTGCAGCTCGGCGGCCGCCACGATCACCGCCCCGAGCATGCTGTTCGCGACGAGCTTCAGCCGCGAGGCGCTGCCCAGCGGTCCGATCCGCCGGACCTCGCCGATCCGGGCCAGCACCGGCTCGACACGCTCCACGTCGGCGTCGTCGCCACCGACCAGGACGGCCGCCCTGCCGGCCGCCACCGCCGCGGGCGCCCCCATGATCGGCGCCTCGACGAGCCGCCCCCCGGCCCGCGCGACGTGGGGCGCCAGCTCCAGGGCGGCCTCGCCGGCGGTGCTCATCTCCACGTAGACGGCGGCCTGGCGCGCCTCCAGCGCGCCGCCCTCCGCCAGGTACGCGGTCCGGATCGCCTCGGGGCCGGTCAGGCTGCTGATCACGACGTCGGCGCCACGCACCGCCTCGGCGGCCGTGGGCGCCACGCGGCCGAATCCCAGCCGGCGGGCCCGGTCGGGGGTCCGGTTCCACAGCGCGATCTCCGCGTCGAGCTCGACCAGCCGCTGCGCGATGGCGGCGCCCATCCTGCCGGTGCCGAGGACGGCGACGTGCGGGCTCACCGCCGGGCCTCCGCCGTCAGGGGATGGACCGGCCCGCTGCCGGCGCCGGTCTGCTCGATGGCGCGCCCCACCGCGAGCATCTCCTCCGGGGTCAGCGAGGTCGATCCCGCGGCGACCCAGCCGTCCACCTGCTCCGGCGACCGCGCGCCGACGATCGCCCCCGAGACGCCCGGCCAGGCCAGCGTCCAGGCCACCGCGACCGCGGAGACCGTGGTGCCGTGCCGCTCGGCGATCGGGCGCAGCGCGTCGCGCAGCGCCAGGTTCCGGGAGAGCGCAGGCTCGCGGAACTGCGGGTGTCGGGGCCGCCAGTCGTCCTCGGCCATGCGGGCCACCCGCTCGGCCGAGAACGAGTCGGTCAGGATGCCTGACTGCATGGGGCTGTACACGATGACGCCGGTCCCGTGGGCGTGGGCCCACGGGATGACGTCCGCGCCGGAATCACGGCGGATCATCGAGAAGGGGGGCTGGAGCGAGTCGACGTGTCGCACGGCCTCGGCACGGTCCAGCAGGGCCACGTCGAAGTTGCAGACCCCCACCGCACGGACCTTCCCCTCGTCGACGAGGCGTGCCATCTCGCCCCACGAGTCCTCGACCGGCGTGCCGGTCCGGTCCGGCCAGTGGAACTGGTAGAGATCGATCCGCTCCACTCCGAGGCGCCGGAGCGACGCCTCGACCTCGGCGCGGATGGAGGCCGGCTGCAGGTTCCGCTGCGGCTCCTCGAACGGCCGGGCCGGATCCGGGATCATGCCGCCCTTGGTGAAGACGAGCGGCCGGTCGACGGCGGGGATCCTGCGCAGGGCCTCGCCGACAACCTCCTCGGAGTGCCCCAGCCCGTAGATCGCCGCCGTGTCGACCCAGTTCACGCCGGCATCCACGGCGTGCAGGATCGACCGCACGGACGCCTCGTCGTCCTGCGGGCCCCACCCGTAGGCCCATCCGCCGCCGCCGATTGCCCACGCGCCGAAACCGACCGAGGTGATCTCCATGCCGCTCGATCCGAGCCGGCGCATCTCCAGCGTCATCACGACGCCTCCTTTCGTCAGGGTTGAGGGGAGGCTAGGGAACGAGCACGAAGGCGCCCCGGACGTCGCCGGCGCGCAGTCGCTCCAGCGCGCGGTTCGCGTCCGCGAGGGGCAGCTCCTCGTGCGCGGTCCGGATCGGAATGCGGGCCGCGAGATCCAGGAACTCGGTGGCATCCCGGTGGGTGAAGTTGGCCACGCTGCGGATCGACCGCTCCCACCAGAGTGCCTCGTAGGGGAACTCGGGCACCCGGTCGAGGTGGATCGCGTTGATGGCCACCGTGCCGCCGCGCTCCAGCGCCCGCAGGGCCGCGACGACGACGTCCCCGGCGGGAGCGAACGTCACCGCCGCGTGCAGCGGGGCCGGAGGCAGGGCGTCGTAGCCGCCGGCCCAGGTCGCGCCCAGGTCGAGCGCCCGGCGCTGCTCCGCCTCCGAGCGGGTGCAGACGTAGACGTCGCAGCCCCAGTGGGTCGCCACCTGGATCGCCAGCGACGCCGAGGCGCCGAAGCCGTAGAGGCCGAGCCGGCCGCCGGGCTGGATCCCGGAGACCTTCAGGGCCCGGTACCCGATGACGCCGCCGCACAGGAGCGGCGCCGCGTCCAGGTCCCCGAACGCCGCGGGGAGCCGCAGCGCGGCGTCGGCGCGGACCGTCGCCATCTCGGCGTATCCGCCGTCGCGGTCCCAGCCGGTGAACGTGGCGTCGGCGCACAGGTTCTCCCGGCCCGAGCGGCAGAACTCGCAGTGCCCGCAGGAACCGCCGAACCAGCCGACGCCTGCCCGCTCGCCCGGGCTCCACCCTTCGACGCCGGGGCCGAGCGCCTCGACGACGCCGACGACCTGGTGCCCGGGGACGATCGGGAGGCGCCGGGGCGGGACGTCTCCCTCCGCGATCTGGAGATCGGTCCGGCAGACACCGCAGGCACGCACCCGCAGGAGCAGCTCGCCCGGTCCCGGCAGCGGATCGGGAAGCTCCACGGCCCGCAGCGGGTGCGTGGCGATGACGGCCGGCTGCTCGACGGCCATGGCACGCATCACGTACCGACTATCCCGCGCTTCTCGATCCTCCGCAACCGCCACCCGCGGCGACGGACCACGGCGCGGCCCGGTCGCGCCGCGCGACCTCCAGGTGAACGGGGCGGGCCGAACGGGTCTGTACCGGGATGTAACAGACGCGCATACTTCCGGGCCTGAACCTGCACGTCGCGACGTGTCGCCGTCCCAAGTTCGCTGCCCAAGGGGCTGGGGAGGATCACGCCAGGTGACCATCGATCGTCGGTTCCTGAACTGGGGCATCTTCTTCGTCGCGCTGGGCGGCGTGCCCCTGCTCGTCCGGCAGGGGATCGTCAGCAGCGCCACGGCCAGCGAGGCATGGCGGCTCTGGCCGCTCATCATCGTGGGGATCGGCGTCGGGATCCTGCTGCGCCGGACCCCGGCCGCCTTCGCCGGCGGGTTCGTCGTCGCGGCCACGTTCGGTCTCGTCTTCGGCGGGCTGCTCGCCACCGGGCCCACCATCGGCGGCATCGCCGGGTGCGGCAATCCCAATGCCGGCGTGGGCACCGCCACCAGCCAGGCATCCGGCACCCTCGGCGGTTCGGCAAGCGCGAACATCCAGATGAACTGCGGCGTGCTGGACATCAGCACGCAGCCGGGCAGCGCCTGGACGTTCCAGGGGAAGGATCCGCAGGGCGCGACCGCCATCGTCTCCCAGGGGCCGTCGACGCTGAACATCGCGGCGCCCGCCACGTCGACCGCGTTCTGGGATTCGGCCGGCTCGCACAACCGGTCGTGGCAGGTCACGCTCCCCGCCGACCCGTCGATGGACCTCTCGGTGGGCGTGAACGCCGGGTCGGCGACGATCATCCTCGGGGGTGCGCACCTGGCGGGCCTCGACGCCGAGGTCAACGCAGCTGACGCCCGCATCGACCTGTCATCCGCCCAGGTCGGGGAGCTCCACGTCAGCGTCAACGCGGGCTCCGGCCGACTGACGCTGCCGTCCTCGTCCAGCACGAGCGGATCGCTGGCCGTCAATGCCGGATCGCTCGACCTCTGCCTCGCGCCCGGCAGCGCGATCCGGATCCACGTCACCGGGGCGCTTTCCTCCACGGATTTCTCGTCCCAGGGTCTCCTGCACCAGGGCGACAGCTGGGCCAGCCCGGCCTTCGGGAGCGCGGCGAACAACGTGGACCTCCAGCTCGACGCGAACCTCGCGTCGGTGAACCTCAATCCCGCGGGGGGCTGCCAATGAACGATCGCCTCTACCGATCCTCGACGGATCGGGTCTTCACCGGCCTGTGCGGAGGCCTGGCCGATCACTTCGACCTGGATCCGTCGCTGGTCCGCCTCGCGTGGGTGCTCGTCGGCATCCTCACCGGCGTCTTCCCGCTGCTGGTGGTCTACATCATCATGGCGATGGTGGTGCCCGAGGAACCGCCGGTGGGCGCGCCCGGTCCGTGGCCGGGGTGGAGCGGCCCGCTCTGGGGGCCGGGAGCTCCGGCCGTGCCGGGGAGCGGCGAGGCCACGGGCACGCCTGCGGCTCCCGGCGCCGGACCCGCGGCCGAAGGCGGCGCTCCCGCCGGGACCGGCGGGGAGGGCGCACCGGGCGGGGCACCCGCAGGCGAGCAGCCGTCGGGGACGTGGGGGCCGTGGGGACCGCCCCCGCCCATCGGTTCCGACTGGCGCACGGTGCGCGCCTACGCCCGCGCCCAGCGCAGGGCGCAGCGCGCCTACTGGCGCCAGCAGCGCTGGGGTGGAGATGTCGGCACCGCCGGGCTGATCTTCGGGGTGATCCTGGTGGTCGTGGGCGGGCTCTTCCTCCTGCAGCAGACCGTGCCGGGGTTCAACGTCGATCTCTTCTGGCCGGTGGCGCTGATCGTCCTGGGCGCGCTCCTGCTCGCGGGGGCGTTCCGCCGGTAGCGCCGGTCCCCCGGCCCGCCGCCCTCAGCCCTCAGAGCCGCACGATCACGCCTTCGTCGGGCCCGAGGCGCAGCGGCTGGATCCCGATCGCGCCCGGGGCGCGGTCGGGATCGGTCGAGAGCTCCAGCCGGCCCCGGTGCGGCAGGCCAAGCGAGCTCCCGTCGAGATGGGCCGGTTCGTCCCGGAAGTTGAGTGCCACGAGCAGGCGCTCCTCGCCGCACTCGCGTACGAACGCGAAGAGGCCCGGCGTGTGGCCCACCGATTCGTAGCTCCCCCACCGGAGCGCGGCCGAGCTCCGGCGGTACCAGATCAGCCGCCGGTAGAGCGACAGGATGGACGCGGGATCGGCCCGCTGGGCCGCCACGTTGACCGAGCGGGCCGCGGACCCGACGGGCATCCACGGATCCCCGCCGGTGAACCCGGCACCCGGCCCCCCGTCCCACTGCATCGGCGTCCGCTCCGGGTCCCGGCCGTGGACGTCCACCACGCGGTCCGGGGGCACCTCCCCGTCCGGCTGCCCGATCTCCTCGCCGTAGTAGAGGAACGGCGTGCCGCGGAGCGTGAGCAGCATCATGGCCCCCACCCGCGTCCGCCGCTCGCCGGATGCGCCGCCGCCGTCGTAGCGGGAACGTGCCCGCGGGTTGTCGTGGTTCGACAGGGTGTAGACGGGCCAGGCGCCCTCCGGCAGCACCGACTGGTATCGCTCCACGGAGGCACGGAACGCCTCCGCGCTCCACGGCTGCACCAGGAACGCGAAGTTGAACGCGAGGTGCAGCTCGTCGAGCGCGTCGCCGAAGTACCGCACCAGCCGCGCGGGATCGTAGATGCCGACCTCCCCCACGGCCATCCGGTCGTCGTACCCGTCGAGCAGGCGACGGAACTCCCGGAGGATGACGTGGACCTCGGGCCAGTCCTCGTCCCGGCGGACGCCGGCCGGGAACCCGCCGGACGGCTCGGGCGGGTTGTCGCGGAGCTCCGGGTCGCGGGCCATCTTGTGGGCGACGTCGATGCGGAACCCGTCCACGCCCCGCTCCAGCCAGAAGCGGAGCACGTCGTGCATCGCCGCGCGGACCTCCGGGTTCCACCAGTTCAGGTCCGGCTGCTGGGGCAGGAACGAGTGCAGGTAGTACTGGCCGGTCGCGGGGTCGAGCGTCCACGGCACGCCCACCGCGGGGAAATAGCTGCGCCAGTTGTTCGGCGGCGAGCCGTCTGCCCCGGGATCCCGCCAGACGTACCAGCCCCGGCGGGGGCCGGTCCGGCTCGAGCGCGACTCCCGGAACCAGGGATGCTGGTCCGACGTGTGGTTGGGCACGAAGTCGACCAGCACGCGGATCCCGCGCCGGTGCGCCTGGCGCACGAGCTCGTCGAAGTCCGCGAGCGTGCCGTAGTCGGGGTGGACGTCGCAATAGTCAGAGACGTCGTAACCGAAGTCGGCCATGGGCGACGGGTAGAAGGGCGAGAGCCAGATCGCGTCGACGCCCAGCGAGTCCGGGGTGCCGTCGTTGAGGTGATCGAGCCGGCTGATGATCCCGGGCAGGTCGCCGATGCCGTCCCCGTTCGAGTCCTGGAAGCTCCTCGGGTAGATCTGGTAGATCACGCCGTGCCGCCACCAATCGCCCGTGGCCATGCGTCCTCCTGAGTTCGGTTGCCCCGGCACCTGAGCGTACGCGATGCGGGGCGCACCGGTGAGCGGACGCCATCGGCTGGCGGACGCCATCGGCTGGCGGACGCCACCGGCCCGTGCCCGGCCGGGTACGGGCCGGATCCCGGCCGGTGGCCCCTCGTGCGACCATGGAGACGGGCCGGGCGGGCCACGACCGAGGAGCGAGGAGGCCGACACGGACGACGACACACCGCTGGAGGTACTGCTCGAGGCGCCGCCTGTCCGCGAGCCGGCGCGAGGCGGGCTTCCGCCGGGAGGGCTCGCCGTGCGCCACGGCGGCCCACTCGCCATCCCGCTCCATGCCGGGCGGCCGACCGTCGTCGCGAACTTCGTCTCGACCATCGACGGCGTGGTGGCACTCGCCACCGGGCCGCGGGGCGGCGGCTCGGACATCAGCGGCGGCTCCGTGGCGGACCGGTTCGTGATGGCCATGCTGCGCGCGCTCGCCGACGTGGTGGTGGTGGGCGCCGGCACGCTCCGCGCCG
>JAJYDP010000512.1 GCA_021777365.1 Chloroflexota bacterium
TGGCCTGTCCCGCATCGGGGTCCCCGTCGCCGAGCCGTAGCACGCACCGAAACCGGGCTGGGCCGTGCATACTGGGTCGCCGGACGCAGTGACTCGGCCGCGCCCGCCCACCGGCGAGGGACGTGCCAGGTGCTGCCGCGGCCAACCGGCCGCGTGTGACCGGCCGCGTGTGACCGGCAGCTCGTGAGGCAGTGACCGGATGAACCCGACGGGGCATGCACCGACCGTGGCCTGGGCCGGCGACGCGATCGAGATCGTCGACCAGACGAAGCTTCCCGACGCGCTCGAGATCCTCCGCCTGGCGAGTGTCGACGACGCGGTCGACGCCATCCGGCGGCTGGCGGTGCGCGGCGCCCCGGCGATCGGCGGCTGCGGTGCGCTGGCCATGGTGGTCGGGCTGGACGAAGCCCGCCCCTCGTCGGTGGAGCAGGCGCGCGCCGCGCTCGACGCGCTCGTGGCGCGGATCGGGGCGGCCCGCCCCACGGCCGTGAACCTCTCCTGGGCCGTGCGGCGCGTGCGCGATGCGGCCGCGGGCGAGACTACACCGGGCGCCGTCCGCAAGCGGGCCCTTCAGGAGGCCCAGCGGATCGTCGACGAGGACCGCGAGGCGTGCCGGCTGATCGGCGAGCACGGCCGGACCGAGCTGCGCGGGGCGACCACCATCCTGACCCACTGCAACGCGGGCCGGCTGGCGACGCTCGGCTGGGGGACGGCGCTGGGCGTCGTCTACGCCAAGGCCGCGGCGGGGGAGCCGGTGCGCGTCTTCGCGTGCGAGGCTCGGCCGCTGCTGCAGGGGGCCAGGCTCACGACCTGGGAGCTGATGGAGGCCGGCATCGACGTCACCCTGGTCGTGGACAGTGCGGCCGCCTCGCTGCTCCACTCGGGCCGAGTGGACGCCGTGATCGTGGGGGCCGACCGGATCGCCGCCAACGGCGACACCGCCAACAAGGTCGGCACGTTCTCGCTCGCACTCGCCGCGCAGCACGCAGGCGTGCCCTTCTACGTCGCGGCTCCCACGTCGACCTTCGATCCTGCCACCCCCACGGGCGGCGCCATCGTGATCGAGGAGCGCGCGGCCGACGAGGTCCGTGGCTGGCAGGGCCGCCGCACTGCTCCCATCGGGGTTGCCGCCTGGAACCCGGCCTTCGACGTGACACCGCACGAGATGATCACGGGGTTCATCACGGAGGTCGGGGTGATCCACCCGCCGTTCACGGTGCTGGGACGACCCGCGATGCGGGACGCCGCCATGCCGGATGACCCGGCGGGGAGTTTCGCGCCCGCGCGCGAGGCCGGATCGATGGAGCCGGGTCCGTGAGCACCCCTGCCAGCTGGCAGGAGGCCCGCGAGCGGGTCCTGCTGTTCAGCCGGCGCCTGCTGGCCGAGCGGCTCGTCTACTTCACGGCCGGCAACATCAGCATGCGCATCCCCGGCGACCCGGATCTCGTGGCGGTCACGCCGGCGAGCACGCCGTACGACACCATGCGTCCCGAGGACGTCGTGATCGTGCGCACCGACGGTCGCGTGGTGGACGGTGGGCTGCGGCCGACCAGCGAGCTGCCGCTCCACACGCTCACCTACGCGCGCCGGGGCGACGTCGGCGGCATCGTGCACACGCACAGCGCCGCGGCCATGGCGGTGGCGGCCATGGGGATCGGCATCCCACCGATCCTGCACGGGCTGGTCTCGGCCTGCGGGGGTGGCATCGTGACCGCCCCGTACGCCCGTGGCGGCACGGCCGAGGTGGCCGAGCTGACCGCCGCTGCGTTGCGCGACCGGAGCGCCTGCCTGCTCCGCAACCACGGGGTGCTCGCGATCGGGCCGACCGTGGACCACGCCTACAACGCGGCCTCTGTGGTGGAGGGCGCGGCCGACGCGTACCTGAGGGCCTTCGCCTTCCGGCCGGTCCCGCAGATCGCCCCCGACGAGGTCGAGCGGATCCGGCGCGAGCAGTGGGCCCCGGCCTGGGCCCGGGGGCCGCACGCACCCACCCACGGCGGGTAGGGGCGGCGCGAGCCCCGCCGCGGGACGTGGGGCGAGGGACGCGGGGCGGGACGTGGGGCGAGGGTGGCACGGGTCGGCGCCCTGGCCCGCCGGGCCGAACGAGCCGCCCGCGGCCGATTCGCGCGTCGTCGGGTATCGTGCGCCGATGGCGAGGGAGTGGGACGCCGTCACCTACGATCGGGTCGCCGATCCGCAGGCGCGCTGGGGCGCCGGCGTGATCGGGCGGCTCGATCCCGGGGCATGCCGGGTGCTCGACGCGGGCTGTGGCAGCGGGCGCGTGACCGAGCAGCTGCTCGAGCGGTTGCCCCAGGCGCACGTGGTAGCGCTCGACGCGTCCGTGCAGATGCTTGAGGCGGCGGGTGGGCGGCTGTCCCGCTACGGACCACGGGTGTCGTACGTCAATGCCGATCTCCGCGATCCGCTGCCCCTGCGCGAACCCGTCGACGCGATCGTCTCCACGGCCACCTTCCACTGGGTGCCCGACCACCCGGCCCTGTTCCGCCGGCTCGCGGCGGTGCTGGTGCCGGGCGGCCAGCTGATCGCCCAGTACGGCGGAGCCGGCAACATCGCGAGCGTCGCCGTGGCCCTC
Source organism: Chloroflexota bacterium (assembly GCA_021777365.1). The sequence goes on from JAJYDP010000512.1 coordinate 2,594, forward strand.
GCGGCGATCGGCGACCCCTTGCCCGGGCGATGGACGTACCCGGAGCCCGGCCCCGAGCGCCGTTCGCTGCTGGACGCGGGCTTCGTCGATGTGAAGGTCTGGTTGCAGCCCGAGCCGACGGCGTTCGAGCCGGGCGAGCCGTTCGAGACGTTCCTCGCGACCGTGGTGCTCCGCGAGCACGTGGCCCTGCTCCCGGAGGAGGAGCGTCTCGCCTTCGTCCAGTCGGTTGCCGCGGCGCTGCCGGGTCCCTCGCTCGACTACGTGCGGCTCAACGTGGTGGCCCGCCTGGGCTGAGCGGCTCGCGGTTCTCCAGCGGCTGCAGGTTCGGCCCGAGCACGACCTCCCGGTCCGCCTCCAGGGGCGCCCGGTCGTGGCAGGTCAGGTAGAGCACCTGGTGGCGTTCGCCGAGGGCCCGAATCGAGCGTCCCACGCGCTCGGCGCGCTCCGGGTCGAAGTTCACGAGCACCTCGTCCATCACGATGGGGAGCGGCTCGGCCTGGGTCGCGTAGTGCTCGATGAGCCCCAGGCGGAACGCCAGGTAGAGCTGTTCGCGGGTGCCACGCGACAGGTCCGGGGGCCGCACCAACGACCCGTCGTCGGCGCGCCGCGCCCCCTGGACGCGCGACCCGAACGGCACCACGAGCCCGGCGTACTCGCCGCCCGTCCACTCGACGAAGAGCCGCTCGGCGGCGGCGATCACCGCGGGCCGGTGGATCCGCTCGAACCGTGCCCGCGCCGCGGCGATCAGCTCCACGGCCACGCGGGCGACCAGGTACCGGTCGGCCTGTTCGGCCAGCGCCGCCAGCGCGTTCTCCCGGCGCTGCCGGAGATCGGTGGTGTCGGTCTCGCCCTCGATCCGGCGCAGCTGCTGGTCCAGCGCGCCGAGTTCCGCGGTGAGCGCGTGCCGCCGCTGCCCGATCTCCTCCAGCGCCCGGTCCAGTCGTGCGCGCACCTCCGACGGCCCGTTGACGCCGTCCGTGGCCGCGAGCCTGCCTTCCAGCTCGGACGGCGACTCGGCATCGCCTGCGAGTGCGGCGATGGCGGCCCGGTTTCTTTCGCGGGTCGCCTCGAGCGCGGCTCGGCGGACCGCCCGCGCGTGTCGTGCCTCCAGGTCGGCTCGGTCGGCGAGGCCGTGCCGCGCGAGGAACGCGCGATACTCCTCTCGCGCGGCCGCCAGCAGCTCCCGGGCCGCGTCCGTCTGCCGCGTCGCGGCCTGCAGGGCGTTGGCAGCCGACCTCCGCGCGTCGTCGAGGCGGACCGCATCCTGGAGGTCCGAGAGCGCGACGCGGATGAGCGCGTGGCAGTCCGCGCCCGCATAGCCCAGCGGCTCCAGCACGTCGCGGATGCCCCGCTCCCAGGTGCGCTGGCGTTCCTGCGCCGCGCCGATGGACCCGGACAACTCGTCATGCGCTCGCAGGGTGGTCCGTGCGGCCTCCGCACGCTCCAGCAGGCGCGCAAGGGCGCCCGGATCCAGCGGCGGCAACCCCTCGGCGGCGAGCACGCGGTCCCACTCGGCTCGCGCCGCGGCTGCTCGGGCCTCGGCCTCCGCCAGCCGCGCGGCCGCATCATCCGCCGCTCGACGCCGGAAGGCGGACTGCGTGGCGGCGGCATCGTGCTGCCGCCCCAGCGCCGCACGCTCGCGCTCGACCCGCACCAGCTCGCCGACCCGTTCCCGGAGGGAGAGTGGAACGGATTCGGTGCCCGGTGGGAGGTCCAGCACGGCCAGGGCGGCGTCGAGCACCGCGCGCGCCGTGACCAGCGCCTCGCCAGAC
>JAJYDP010000513.1 GCA_021777365.1 Chloroflexota bacterium
CTGCAGCCGCGCCAGGAACCGCTCCCGCGCGTCGACCATGACCAGGCGCATCCCGAGGTTGCGCTCGAACGTGGCCCGGAGCAGCTCGGATTCCTTCTTTCGCATCAGCCCGTGGTCCACGTAGATGCAGGTCAGCCGGTCCCCGACCGCGAGGTGAACGAGCGTCGCGGCCACCGCCGAATCGACGCCGCCGGAGAGTGCGCAGATGACCTTGCCGTCCGATCCGGTCGCCCGGGCGTGCGCGTCCACGCGCGAGCGGATCTCGGCGACCGTCGATTCGATGAAGTTGGCCGGGGTCCACGTCGGCCGGGCTCCCGCGATGCCCAGCACGAAATTCCGGAGGAGGTCCCGCCCGGACGGCGTGTGGACCACCTCGGGGTGGAACTGGATGCCGTACAGGCGGCGACGGACGTCCGCCATCCCCGCGATGGGGGTCGAGGTGGTCTGGGCGGTCGGGCGGAAGCCGTCCGGCACGCGGACGATCGAATCGCCGTGGCTCATCCAGACCGGCTGCTCACGTGGCGTGCCCGCGAAGAGGCGCATCCGCTCTCCCGCGCCATCTGCTTCGACCACCTGGATCGTCGCAGGTCCGTACTCGCGCTTGGTCGCCGGCACCACCTCACCGCCCAGTTCCTCGGCCATGAGCTGCAGTCCGTAGCAGATGCCGAGCATCGGCACGCCTCCGGCCCAGAGCGCGGGATCGGGGTGCGGGGCGCCCTCGTCGTAGACGCTGTTGGGGCCCCCGGACAGGATGACCGCGCAGGGGTTGCGGCGGGCAATCTCCGGCCACGGCGTGTCGAACGGGAGCAGCTCGGAGTAGACATGCAGCTCGCGCACCCGGCGGGCGATCAGCTGTGCGTACTGGCTGCCGAAGTCGAGCACCACGACGGTGTCGGGGTGGGCCGCGCTGCCCTCGCCCCGGGGGATGCCGCCGCCCGGGCGGTCGACGAGCGGGCGTTCCGGCGCGGGGGCGTGCAGCGCGGTCTCGAGGTACGCCTCCACCTCGGCATCGTCCGGCGCGAGCACCCGGTGCCCGGCGTTGGCCGCCTCGCCATGGACCGTCTTGCCGCGGCCCGGCGTGGCCGCCCGCTCGTGGTCGCCCGCACCCCCGCCGGATGGCACCGCGCCACCGCCGGTCGCGGGCGCCCGGTCGCCGGTCGTGGCCGCCCGCTCCGCGGGCTGCCCCGCCGCCGTCTCCTGGTCCTCCAACGCCACCTCCCCCGCCCGTGATGCGCGCAGTGTAACGGCGCAGGACGCCGTGGGAACCATCCCTGCGCATCCGTCCACTCATGACCCGGTGGGTCTCAGCCGGAAGGATGGACCGTGGCCGAGCCCCTCGGACGGTGTGCCGTAGCGCAGGATCAGCTCGCGGACCGCCCGCGCATGCTCCGGGTCGCCGAGCGGCTCCGCGATCGCCTCGAAGGATCGCGCGCCGATGACGACACGGCACCGCGGATCCGCCAGCAGGTTCAACGCCCAGTTCGTGTGTGAGCCGCCCGCGGCGACCAGCACCGAGCCGTCGGGTTCGTCGACGTGTCCGACGACGGCCGACCGTGGGCGGCCGGTGCGCCGGCCCCGGGTTTCTATCCGGGCGGCGCGCCCCCAGGCGACCAGGTCGCTGGACAGCGAGTGGTCTGTGTTGGCGGGGTCATCCATGGCGACGGACCCCATAACCGCGTCCACTATCGGCAGTGTCACCCATGGCCAGTCACCGCTTGGCCAGTCACCGCTTGGCCAGTCACCGCATCCGCTCTTCCAGCGCCGGGCCGATCCACCGACTGAGCCTAGCATCTCGCCGTTCCCGGTCTCACAATCGCCGGCCAGTGTCGCCAGGGCGCGCGTCGCGGTCCGCGGAGGACGTGCGCGTCAGTGGCGGGCGCGTGGGTCTGCGTTGGCCGTGGCCGCGTGCGGGGGGCCAACGGCTGCGCGGGGGGCACCGGGCTGCGCGCCTCCCGGCCGGACGTGCCCCCGGCCGGCTGTGCGCGGCGGGGCTGGCCGGACGTGCCCCCCGCCGGCTGTGCGCGGCGGGGCTGGCCGGACAGGATCGCACGTGACGTGAACACGGCGAGCGTGCGGGGCTGGCCGAGCGATCCACGGGAACACGCAGATAGGGTCGCCTGTCGCGCAGACCGCGCCCGGAACCTTCGTCGGCGTGACCTGCGGACGTGGCCATGACTACCCTGCGTCGCCACGTCCATGACCGCCCCACCGCGCGAGGACGCCCCTGCCTGTCCCGTCGGGCCAAGCTGAGACCCGCCCCGTGGCCCGCGCAGCGTTTCGCGTGTGCAGCGGTTCGCCCGCGCAGCGTCGGCCACCGTCTCTGCCAGGTCATACGTGTCGCCCGTCTCGTTCACGTGACGTGCGAAACAAGCGCGATGGGCGGCAGGCGATGGGCGGCAGGCGATGGGCGGGGCCGGTCGGGCAGTGCGGGCCGGTCGGGAAGTGCGAGCCGTGCCGCACCGCCAGTCGCCCGATGGGTGGCTCACGCCAAACCCGCGGCACGAATGGCGGACAGGGCGGTCGCGTAGTCGCGGTACCGCGGCCGCGCTCGATGGACCTCCTCGAAATCGATCCAGCGGCGCTGCCGACCTGAGGCCACGGGATCCAGCACGACCAGCGCCGATGCGCGTCCCGACACCGGGGGCTGGCCGCCCAGCCACGCAGCAAGCACGTCAGCGGGATCGGGGCAGGTCGAGCGGAACGTGGCCTGGCGCAGCCGGAGGACGTGAAGCACCTCCGAGGACCAGAGCGCCACGATCGCGTGCGTTTCGCTCCTCCAGCGCCCGACGCCCAGCCGCTCGGCGAGGATCGGTCCGAGGTAGGCACGCTTCGCCCCGAACGCTCCCAGCGCTTCCTGGACATTCGGGAACCGAGTCCGGTTCTCGACATGGAGGAACGCCTTGCGCCCCCGGTCCCAGGCGACGAGGTCGGCGCGGCCGGCGAACTGAAAGTGCTGGTACGGCTCATCCAATGCCAGCTCGAACCCGAGGCCGCCGAAGATGCGCGCCTCAACTTCGCCCATAGCGGCGTGGACGGGGTCCTCATCGCGGCGCCCGCCGGCAGACCGCCGGTGCAGGTCGACCAGGCGCGCATCGAATTGGAGGCGGAGCGCCGACCCGAGCCGGACGTACGCTTCGATCGAGGCGGACTCGCCCCGCTCGACCAGGTAGACCAGCGACCGGGATACCCCGGCCTCAGCCGCGAGTCGCTGCCGCGACCAGCCGCGCGCCTCACGCCGCGCGGCGACGGACGCGCCGAGCTCAACCGCGAGTGCGACGAGCGCGTGGTGGACCGCGGGGGGCAGCGGGCCGGCAAACGTGGCAGGCGACATGACACGTCAAGTGAACATCCCGGCTCTTTGCAGGCACTCAACGGAGCCTCATCGCCCGGCCATCGCCCGGCGATCGCCCAGCCGTCGCCCGAGACGCTGACGAGAGGCGATCGGACGAGCGCCTCTCGTTCCGGCGGTGTGGCGACCGCGCTCCCGTCCCGTCGCCGCGATGGCGACCATCGACGGATGGGTCACCTGCCCGGTCGTGTGTTCACGTCACGTGCGATTGCGCCTCGTGGGCCGGCGGGGACGGGCATGCCGGCGGGGACGGGCCGGCGCCTCGTGGGCCGGCGGGGACGGGCATGCCGGCGGCAACGGTCGCGCCGGCCGACGGCGGACCGTGGCCCGAACTTGCGGCGCGCCCCTGTCCGCACCGCTGCCAGACCGTCGGACCGTGGCCCGAACTCGCCGGTCAGCCCTGGCGCCCTCGCTGCCAGGACTTGCCCTCGGTCGCAACCGACGGCGCGTACACCATCTCGACCTGCTGCATGGCCCGGATGTCGCGGGCGCCCAGCGCGGCCATCGACTGGCGCAGCGCCCCGACCAGGTTCTCGGACCCGTCCGTGACACGCGCAGGCCCGAAGAGGATCCGCTCCAGCGTGCCGGTCGTACCCACGCGGATTCGCGTGCCGCGCGGAAGCGTGGGCGAGGGCGCGGCCATCCCCCAGTTCATGCCGCGGCCCGGCGCCTCCTCCGCCCGCGCCAGCGGTGAGCCCAGCATCACCGCGTCCGCGCCCGCGGCGATCGCCTTGGCGATCTCCCCGCCGCGCCGCATCCCGCCGTCGCCGATGACCGGCACGTAGCGGCCGGTCTCGTCGAAGTACGTGTCGCGCGCCGCCGCGACGTCGCTGATGGCCGTGACCTGCGGCACCCCGATGCCGAGAACCTCGCGCGTGGTGCAGGCGGCCCCCGGCCCGACTCCGACGAAGATCGCGGCGATCCCCTGGCCCATCAGCTGGTACGCGGCCTCGAACGAGGTGGTGTTCCCGACCGCGACCGGGATGGGCATGAAGCGGGTGAAGTC
>JAJYDP010000514.1 GCA_021777365.1 Chloroflexota bacterium
GAATCGAGCCCGGTGACGCTGACCGTGACGTAAAGGGTCGCCGGGTCGATCACGTCCAGCGCGGAGCTCGGGCCGCCCAGCGTGACCAGCACGTCGGGAACCGACAGAGTGTAGGTGCGGTCGGGACGCGCTCCGGTCAGGACGACGCCGGCCCCGAAGCTCCGCGATCCGGTCTCGACGGTCAGGCGAACGCGCACCTGGACCTTGGACGGTCCGAGCACGGTCACGCCCTTCGGCGGCTGGAGGGCCACCGAGGTCACCAGGTCCGTGTTCCGGCCGGCCACGGAGATCGGAGCGGTCGACACGCTGTCCAGCGAGCCGACCGCCGTGGCCGGACCGCTGACTGTCGCGGTGAGCGGCGTGACCGTGACGTCCCGGATGGCGTAGCCGGTGGCGAGCTGACCCGTCACGTTCGGAACGATCGGCACGGTCCGGTTCACCTGCTGCTCCCCGACCGCGATCGTCACGTGCGCGGTGGAGGGGTCGATCTCCACTGGCGAGATGACGTCGCCACGGCCGTCGATGGCGACCAGGTCGACGTTGGTGTCGACGTTGGAGCCGTTCGGGTCGATTGCGACGCGGGCTTCCGCCGCCGCGACCTGCGACACCAGCGAGCTGGCGCCCCGGACCGTGACGGTGGTGGGGCTGACCGTCGCCTGGCCGGCGGTGAGCCCGGCCGGCACGGTCCCGCGCTCGACCTGGACGGGCACCTGCTGGCTGATCACGGGGTCCAGCCGCGCGACCACGGTGGCGGGCTCCCAGCTGACGATCTGGATCCGTTGATCGCGGGCCACGACCCGCACGGGAACGCTCACCGGGGCTCCGCCGGGCTGCGTCCCCACGCCGGTCAGGTCGGCGGTGGCGACGAACGACGCGCTCGTCACCTGGGCCGCGACGTCGATCGGCGCGATGTACTGGACGGATGTGACGTCGCCGAGGCTCCCCAGCAGGAACGTGCCCGCCGGCTGGTCGATCGCGTCGATCGGGACCGGTCCGGTCCATGTCCGCGCGTTCTGGGAGATCACCAGCCCCAGGTACAGGACCACCGCAAGGGCGATGGCTCCGAGGCGCAGGGGCCAGTTGCGGACGAGGATGTGGAGGAATCGGCGCGCCGTCACGTGCGGCCGGCCCGCCCCGCCGTCGCGGCTCCCGCCGTCCCGGGCTTCTTTCCTCCCGGGCCGGTCCGACGCCGGATCCCGTAGTGTGGCCAGGGACGGCCGGGGCGGTGAAGGTGCGGCCAGTGATCATCGGGGCGCACGGGGGGCCCCGCCTGGAGTGAGGCAGCGAGGCGAAGCAGGGTGGAGAGCGCCACCCGCAGCTGCTCTTCGTCCAGGTTCCGCACGATCCGCCCGCGTTCGACGAGGCTGATGGCCCCGGTCTCCTCGCTCACCACCACGACCAGGGCGTCGGTCTCCTCGGTGATGCCAAATGCGGCCCGGTGGCGGGTGCCGTACCGCTCCGTCCCCGGGGACACTTCCGCGAGGGGCAGCACCGCGCCGGCTGCCAGGATGCGGCCTCCGCGCACGATCACCGCGCCGTCATGGAGTGACGACCGGGGCATGAAGATGGTCCGCAGCAGCTCCGCCGACAGGTCGGCGTGCATCATGACCCCGCTCTCCGCAAAGTCCTCGAGCCCGGTCTCACGTTCCAGAACGATCAGCGCGCCGTGCCGATCCTGGGCGAACCCTGAGGATGCGTGCGCGATCTCCGCGGCGACGTGCTCGATGGCACCCTGCTGCCCGGCAGCGAGCAGCCAGCCCAGCGACCCGACGTGGCCGAGGCGCTCGAGCGCGCGGCGCAGCTCGGGCTGGAAGACGACGACCAGCGCGAACACGCCCACCACCGCGCCGGCCTGCAGGATCTGCGACAGCAGCTGCAGGCCGAGGAGCTGGGCGAGCACATACATGCCGTACAGGACCGTCACGCCGATCACGAGGCGGACCGCGCGGGTGTCCCGGATCAGGCTGAAGAGGCCGTAGATCAGCAGCGCCGTGAGCCCGATGTCAATGAAGGTGGTCGGCTTCGGCTGGATCCCCGAGAACAGGTCCAGGAGTTGCGTCATCGGGCGCTAGTGTAGCAGTGGGCACCTGGCGGCCGACCGCGTGCCTCTGGCGGGGATGCCCGGCGGAGGCTGCGGAGAGGCGGGCGGGAACCTCAGGGCCGGCCGGCCGGCGCCGCGCTCACGCTCTCCGGCGCCGCGCTCACGCTCTCCGGCGGCCGCTCGCGCCATCCGGCGGCGCGCGCCTTCCGGCGGGCAGCGGTGCCGCCGCGGCGCGCCGGAAGGCCTCGACCGTGGCCAGCCCGTCACCGTCGCCGTCCAGGCTGAGCAGTCGCTCGAGGAGATCCAGCGTCTGGCCCGCCCGCTCCACGTGGCCGGTCGCCACGTGGATCCGGGCCAGCTCGAGGTGCACCTCGGTGTCACCGGGGGCGCCCGCGAGGGCCCGGAGACACTCGTCGACCGCGCTCCGGGAGGCGCCCATCGACAGGCACGCCTCCGCGGCCCGGACGTACAGCTCCGCCGCACCGCGGGGATCGCCGGCGGCTGCGCGCTCGTCCGCCGCGGCGAACGCCGCCTCGGGATCGGGCCCGCCCAATGGCCCCGTGGGAGCGGGCCCGGACTCTACCGATGGGGCCGGCGTGTCCGGGGCCTCCTGCGGCATCGCGCCGGGCGGTGCCGCGCCGGCGAGCGCGGCGGGCCCTGCGTCGACGATCGCGGCATCGGCCGTCATGATGTCGGGCGTCGCGAGGTCAGCGGTGGCGGTATCGGCCGTCGTGGAGTCGATCGTCGCGGCGCCGACGGTCCCGGAACCGCCGTCTCCGGGCTGCGCGGGCTCGTGCTCGGAGACCGGGGCGACGAGCGCCGGGAGTACCGGCGCGGCCGCATGCCGGGCACCGCGCTTCGCCTCGGCCACGTGGGATTCGGCGGCATGGCTCGCGGGCGACGCGGCGCCGGCCTCGCCGACGTCAGCGGCCCGGGCCTGCGGCTCTCCTTGCCCGTCGGGCAGCGTGACCCCCGGCGATGTCCCAGCCGGCACGCGAACTCCTGCGCCCCGGTCAGGTCCTGGCTCCGGTGGCAGGGAACCCAGCGCGGCGTGCCGGGTCGACGCGAGCTCCTCGGCCCGCCTCCTCCGTACGTCGGTTGGGTTCAGATCGCGGGCCCGAATCGACGCCGCGCACGCGGCGTCGAGACTCTCCGTCTCGAGGAGTGCATCGGCCAGGCGATCGAGACAGGCCGCGGCCTCGCCTGTCTGCCCGGCCGCCTCGTGGACCCGCGCGGCAACCTCGAGGGCGGCCGGATCGGCCGGTGCGCGCTGCAGCGCCGCCCGGCACGATCCGAGGGCCTCGTCGACCCGCCCGAGCAGGAGGAGAGCGTCGGCCATGCCCACGTGGGGCAGTGGACGGTCGGGCGCAATCGCGGCCGCGGCGCGGTACTGGACCAGCGCGTCGTCCAGCCTGCCACGGAGCGCGGCGACGTGCCCCGCCCTCAGGGCCTCCTTGTACCGCTCGAAAATGGGGTCCGCCATGCGCGCAGCGTGGCACAGCTGCGCACTGCGTGCACGCCCCCTGCGCCCTCGGGCTGTCGCGCGGCACGGGTGACCGGTGGCAGGCGGGTCGTGCCGGTCGCAACCCGCCAGGCGTACGCCCGTGGAGCGGCTGCCGGTCGCAACCCGCCAGGCGTACGCCCGTGGAGCGGCTGCCGGTCGCAACCCGCCAGGCGTACACCCCGGGAACGATCGGCGGCACCAACTCGCCAGGCGTTCACCTGGCGAGAGTGTGGCAATCTGGAGCCCGCTATCGGCCAGCGGCAGAGACGCTCTCCCGCACGGGGAGCCCCGTCGCCTGGGATTTCGCCTCAAGCCGGGCCGCCTCCCGTTCCCCCGATGGACATTCGGCGGAATCCTGCGGACGCCGCGCCATCCCGCCAACCTCATCGCGCGGCGAGGGAGACCGGTGGCGCCTGGCTCCTGTCGCCCGAGCGGAGCGGAACGGGCGACCGACCCCCGGACAGGATCCGCCCGTCTCGACTAGCGCTTGGTGTACTGCGGCGCCTTGCGCGCGCGCTTGAGGCCGTACTTCTTGCGCTCCTTCATCCGCGGATCGCGGGAGAGGAGCCCGGCCTGCCGCAGCGGGAGACGCGTCGCTTCCGGGTCGGACTGGAGCAGCGCGCGGGCGATCCCGTGGCGGATCGCACCGGCCTGCCCCTGGTAACCGCCGCCGTCGACCTTCACCATCGCGTTGTACCGGCCCTCGGTCCCGGTGACGCGGAACGGCATCAGGATCTCGGACTGGTTGATGGCGTTGCCGAAGTGCTCGTCGAGGCTGCGGCCGTTCACGACCACCTCACCCTCGCCGG
>JAJYDP010000007.1 GCA_021777365.1 Chloroflexota bacterium
CCAGAGGTTGGCGCCCGCCACGAAGAAGAGGATGAACGCGGTCAGCGCGATGACGCCGGTCGTGCCCAGGTCCGGTTCCTTCAGGACCAGCAGGATGATGGGCGCCGCGATCAGCAGGAACGGGACGGTGCCGTGGCGGATGCCCCGCACCGCGGTTCCCCGGCGCGCCAGCCAGTGGGCGAGGTAGACCACCAGGGCGAGCTTGGCGAACTCCGCGGGGTGGACCGCCGGGAGCGACCCGATCTGGAGCCAGCGAGCGGAGCCACCCACGCGCACGCCGATCCCCGGCAGGAGCACGAGCACCAGCAGGGCCAGCGCGGCCCCGTACATCGGGATCGAGAGCAGGCGCCAGTAGCGGTAGTCGATCTGCATGGTGATGACCATCGCGATGACCCCGAGGACCGCCCAGAGGAGCTGCGGCCCGACCACCGCGAAGGTGTTCTGCGAGAGGACGTAGGAGCGGATCGCGGAGCTCGAGTAGACCATCAGGATCCCCACCGCGGTCAGCGCGACCACGGCCAGGATCACCAGGTACTCGGGCTCGTGGCGCTCCCGCTGGAGGCCGACGCTGCGCCCTGTGGGCGCGCGGCCGAGCCAGGCGTCGAGCGCCGAGCCGAGCCGGGTGCGGACGTCCAGCCCGCCGGCGGTGCGTCCCGCCGCCTGGGCCCGGGCGGCGCTGCGGCCGGTCGGGCCACGCGAGCCGCGCGGCCCGGACCGGGTGCCCGGACCGAGGTTCCCGGAGGACGGCCAGGGCAGGGCCAGGTAGCGCCTCATCTCGTCGCCTCCGTGCTCGATCCCGCCGCCAGGGCCGCGACGGCCGCCTTGAACGCCCGGCCGCGCGCCGCGTAGTCCACGAACATGTCGAAGCTCGCGGCGGCCGGGCTGAGCAGCACCGTCGCGTGGTCGGCGCCGTCCGCCGCCATCGCCCGCCGTGCCAGCAGGTCGGCCCGCTCGACCGCCGACTCGAGCGTGGCGGCGCGCTCCACGCGCGCGTGCCCGGCGCGCTCGAGCTCGGCCTGCAGCAGCGGCGCCGACTCGCCGATCAGCACCACCGCGGCGGCACGCGCGGCGGCCTCGCGGGCCAGCGCATCCAGCGGCACTCCCTTGTCGCGGCCGCCGGCGATCAGCACCACGGGCGGCGCGAAGCTCCGCAGCGCGGCGATCACCGCGTCGGGCTGGGTCCCCTGGGAATCATTGACGAAGAGGACGCCGTCCAGCTCGGCCACCGGCTCGAGCCGGTGCTCGACCGCCCGGAACGTGGCGACCGCGCGGCGGATCCCGTCGGGCGCGATCCCGAAGAGGAGGCCGGCCGCCACGGCCGCAAGGACGTTGCTGACGTTGTGGGCGCCCGCCAGCGGGATCTCGTCGACGGGCAGGATCCGTCCCGCGGGCCCGGGCGGCGTCGCCCCGCCGCCGGCCAGCGCGAGCCGCCGCACCTCGTCGGCCACCACCCACCCGTCGGCGACCCCGACACCCCCGGGCATCGGACGGCGGCGCCGGTACATCACGGTGGGAGTCCGTCCGAGCGAGGCGTAGGCCGCGCTGACGGGGTCCTCCGCGTTGAGCACCAGCGCTCCGGACGGGTCCACCAGCTCGGCGAGGCGGCGCTTGACCGCCCGGTAGGCCTCCACGGTCCCGTGCCGGTCCAGGTGGTCCTGCGTGACGTGCGTGTAGACGGCCACCGTGGTGCCCCGCGAGAGGGTGGGCAGCTGCAGCTCGGAGAGCTCCAGCACCACGCGGTGCGCGGGCGTCAGCTCCGGGAGCCGCTCGACCAGCGGCGTGCCGATGTTCCCCCCGAGCATCACCGGCCAGGCGCCCGCGCCCAGCACGGCGGCGATCAGCGAGCTCGTGGTGGTCTTCCCCTTCGTGCCGGTGATCCCGACCGTCGGGGCGGGGCAGAGGCGCAGGAAGAGGTCCACCTCGCTGACGACCGGCACCCGGCCCTCCGCCTCCAGCGCGGCCAGCGCGCCCCTCAGCCGCGGCTCGGTCGTCGGGTAGTGGCTGCTGATCGAGGGCGAGCAGGCCACCAGCGCCTGCCCGCGGAGCGCGTCGGCCGGGTCGACCGCGGGCCCCGTCAGCAGCCGCACGGGCCGCCCGCCGAGCGCCTCGATCGCCTCCGACAGCTCCGCTTCCGGCCGCAGGTCGTACGCGGTCACCCGGGCGCCCCGGTCGGCGAGGAAACGCGCCAGCGCGATCCCGCTGCGGGCCAGGCCGAGGACAGCCACCGGGCGCCCCGCGAAGGCGTCGAGCGTCAGCCGGCCCAGGTCGATCGGGCCCTCGCCCGTCGCCCGCATGCCGTTCACGCCAGCAGGTGGAGCGACGAGAGGAAGAGCACCACCCCGATCATGGCGGCCAGCGCGGCCACGATCCAGTAGCGGAGCGTGATCTTCTCCTCGTCCCATCCACCCAGCTCGAACTGGCCGTGGATCGGCGTCCAGCGGAAGATCCGGCGGCCGATGGTCTTGACCGCCAGGATCTGCAGTACCACCGAGCCCGCCTCGATCACGAAGATGATCCCGATGATGGGCAGGATGAGCACCTGCCCGGCGATGAGCGCGGTCACCGCGAGGGCAGCCCCCAGGGCGAGTGAGCCCGAATCCCCCATGAAGATCTGCGCGGGATGGACGTTGAACCAGAGGAACCCCAGCAGCGCGCCGATGATGATCGCGCAGAGGATTGCGAGGTTGGTCTGGTTCGGCGTGTTGAGCATGGCGATGATCAGGTAGGCGATGTAGCTGAAGACCAGCGTGCCCGCCGCCAGCCCGTCCAGGCCGTCCGTGATGTTGACCCCGTTGCTGGCGCTGATGATCGCGAACGCCGCCACCACGATCCAGATGACCGGGCCCACGTTGAAGTCGCCCACGAAGGGGACGCGGAAGCCGAGGAGGTCGTAGTGGCGCTGGAGGTAGATGGCCGCCGCGATCGCCACGACGGTCTGCCAGAGGAGTTTCTGGCGCGGGGTGATCCCCTCGCCGCGCCGCGCGTTCAGGTAGTCGTCGACGCCCCCCAGGATCCCCACGCCGCCGAGCGCCGCCAGCGGCGCGTAGGTCGATGCGTCGTAGATCCCGAGCCCCAGCGCCAGCACGATGATGACGACGATCATCAGGAGCCCGCCCATGGTGGGCGTCCCCTCCTTGCCCGTGTGGGCCTCCGGCTCCTCGGCGCGGATGTGCTTCCCGAACCCGAGCCAGCCGAGCAGCTGCATGTAGGGCCGCATCAGGATCACGACCACCGCGAAGGCGAGCAGAAGCCCCCCGACCAGCGCCTGGACCAGCTCGGTGTTCATGCGGCCCCGCCGGCGCCGGCCGCCCGCTCGAGCGCGTCGACTAGGTCGTCCAGCCCGAGCCCCCGCGCCGACCGCTCGCCGGGGTCCATGCCCAGGCCCCGGGATGCCTTGACCAGGACGACATCGTCCGCCTGCAGCCGGGCGAGCAGCTCCACGAGTGCCGCCTCGAGGTCGTCCGCCGCCACGATCCGCGGGGAGGGCATGCCCGCCGCACGAGCACCCTCCGCGATCGGCACGCCGCCGGACCCCACGGCCACCAGCAGGTCGGCGGCACCCGCGGCACGGCGCCCCACCGCGCGGTGCAGCTCCGGCGCCTCGGGGCCCAGCTCGAGCATCTCGCCGAGGACCGCCACGCGTCGCCCGGGCAGCGTGGCCAGGAGGTCCAGCGCGGCCGCCATCGAGTCGGGGCCGGCATTGTAGGTGTCGTCCAGGACCTGCCAGGGCCCGACCCGGCGCAGGGCGTTGCGGTGGGGCGCGCCCCAGCCCCGCCCCAGGCCGGCCGCGATCGCGTCCGCGTCGAGTCCCGCGGCCAGCCCGGCGGCCGCCGCGGCGAGGCCGTTGTGCACGGCGTGCCGGCCCAGCACCGGGGTCTTCACGGCACGCTCCCCGGCGCCGGGAAGGCGCAGCACGAACCGCATCCCGCCCAGGCCGAGCGAGACGACGTCGCGGGCGGTCACGTCGGCTGCCTCCGTGAAGCCGTAGGACAGGACGCGTGCCGCTGTCCGCCGGTCCATGCGCCGCACGCGCGGGTCGTCGGCGTTGAGGATGGCGGTCCCGTCGGCCGGGAGCGCCTCCACCAGCTGTCCCTTCCCCTCCTCGATCGCCTCGATCGACCCGGCCCGCTCCAGGTGCACGCCCCGCACCGCCGTGACGATCCCGACCCGGGGGCGCGCGATCCGCGCGAGGTCCGCGATGTCCCCTGCCACGTACATTCCCATCTCGAGCACCGCCACCTGGTGCCGGGGCTCCAGGCGCAGCAGCGTCAGCGGCAGACCGATCTCGTTGTTCTCGTTGCCCTCGTTGCGCAGCACCACGCGCCGCTCCGCGAGGACGGTCGCCACCGCCTCCTTGGTGGACGTCTTCGCGATCGACCCGGTCACACCCACCACCAGCGGGTCGAACCGGCGGCGCCATGCCGCGGCCAGGGCCTGGAGCGCGGCGATGCCGTCCGAGACCCGCACGATCGAGCAGCCGCCGGGCGTCGCGGCGACCAGCGCGTCCAGCTCCGCCGCCGGCAGGTCCCGCGTGACCAGCAGGGCGGCAGCGCCGCGGCGCAGGGCGTCGGCCAGGTGGACATGCCCGTCCGTGTGCGCGCCGGGGAGCGCGACGAAGAGCATCCCGGGCTCCACGCGCCGCGAGTCGACCGCCGCCCGGAGCACCGGGCGGGCGGAGGCACGGAGCAGGTGCCCGGCGGTGATGGCCGCGATCCCCGGACCGTCCAGGGCATCGGCGGCGCTCGTTCCGGGGTTCTGGGCGTCACTCACGGTCAGGGGCCATTCTCGCATGGCGGCCCCTACGGGGATCCGGGGGAGGCGGTGGGAGCGGGCACCTCGCCGCTCCACGGCAGCGGCGTCGACGTGGGCAGTGCGACGGGGGCCCCGAGCGACGGCGTGGGCGTCGCGCTCCCCGAGGCGGATGCCGGCAGCGGCGCCATGTCCAGCGCCTGGATGGCGTCCCGGGCGATCCGCCGGAACAGCTCGTTCGAGGTGATGTTCTGCTGGAAGATCCCCTGCCCCAGGATGTCGGGCCGGCCGTGGTTGATCTCGACCGCGATGATCAGCTCCGGGCGCTGGCGCCCCAGGTACCCGATGAACGAGAAGTCGAAGTAGTTGGACATCCAGTTCCCGGTGTGCGGGTCCCAGATCTGGGCCGTGCCGGTCTTGCCGCCCACGTTGTAGCCGGGGATCAGGGTCCAGGCCGCGTACCACGGGACGCTCGTCACCGTGTAGCGCATGATCTTCGTGAGCGTGGCGGACAGCTCCGGGCTCATCACCTGCGTCGGCGCGGCCACCAGCGCCGGCCGGTCGCCGATCGCCGACACGACGTGCGGCTGCACCAGCTTCCCCCCGTTGACCATGGCGGCGTAGCCACGCGCCAGCTGCGCGAGGGTGACGGCGACGCCCTGGCCGAACGAGTGGTTGGCCAGGTCCACCGCGGTCCAGGGCGTGACGGCCGGGTTGGTCACCAGGCCGGGGAGCTCGCCGGCGAGATCCACGCCCGTGAGCTGCCCGATCCCCATCTGCGTCCAGCTGTTGTAGAGCACGGCCGAGGCGCTGTTCACGCTGTTGCCGAGCATGCGCGCCACGCGCGCCGCACCCACGTTGCGCGAGTAGGCAATCACTTCCTGGAAGGGGATCATCCCCATCGGCCGGCGATCCGCGTCGGCGATCTGCACCGGGCCCACCTGCATCACGCCGCTGTCGTTGATCAGCGTGGTGGGCGTCACCACGTTGCGCCCGATGGCCGCCGTGGCGGTGAACATCTTCATCACCGATCCGGGCTCGTAGACGCTGCTGATCAGGGGATCGACGAAATCGGCCGGCGCCTGGCGGGCCACGGCCTGGTAGTCGTTGGCGTTGTAGGACGGCTCGCTCGCCCAGGCCAGGACGGCGCCGGTGCCGGCATCCATCACGATCGCGCTGGCGCTGGTCGCGTAGTCCGCGATCCAGGCGGCGTTGAGCTCCTTCTCGACGGCCAGCTGCAGCCCGGCGTCCACGGTCAGCCGCAGGTCCTCGCCCGGGGTGCCGGGGTTCGTGACGACCTCGGTGCCCGCGATGGGCCGGCCGGCGACGTCACGCTCGGCCATCACCACGCGGGGCTGCCCGGCGAGCAGCGACTGGTAGCGCTGCTCGATCCCGTACTGGCCCTGGCCCGCGTCGTTGACGAAGCCGAGGAGCTGGCTGGCGAGCGTCGTGGCCGGGGCGCCGCCGGGGTTCGGGTAGACCCGCACGGGCTGAGGCACGAGGCTCAGCTCGGTCAGCGACCCACTGTCGAGGTCCGCCTGGATGGCCTGGCTCTGGGCGCTCGTCAGTCCGCTCGCCAGCACCGCGTACGCGGCGTTGGAGTCGAGCTGCGCGGCAAGGGCGGCCGTGCCCTTCGGGTCGAGCCCCAGGATCGAGGCGAGGGTGGACACCGTGCTCGGCTGCTGGGCGGCGGGGATCTGGTCGGGATAGGCGATCAGCTGGTCGCGGTAGACGGTGGTGGCGAGGAGGACGCCGGTCCGGTCGTAGATGGATCCGCGCGTCGCGGGCTGCACGTCCGGGCGCTCGAGCTGCTGCTGCGCGAGGCCCACCAGCTCGTCGTGGGCGGCCACCTGCCAGTACGCCAGCCGTGCGCCGGCCAGCGTCGACAGCAGGACGAAGACCGCGAGGACGGCGAGCAGGCGGCCGCGACGGTCCGTCCGTCCCAGCATGGGTCGCTATCGACCCCGAACCCAGAGCGGTGCGCCGAGCGGGCTCAGGCCCAGGTCCTGGGCCCGTGCCGTGACGGAGATCTCCGCCCCGAGCGTCGCGATGTCCCCCTGCAACGACTGGATCTGCTGCGTCAGGTGGTCCCGCTGGGCGAGCAGCCCGTCGATGTCGTAGTTGGTGGCCGCCACGCTGACCGTCTGCGTCAGATAGAAGAGGCCCAGGAGGAACGCGACCAGGATGGCGGCCATCGCGAGCCCCACCCGGTTGGTCCGGCGCCCCGCGCGCACCCGCGCGGCCTGGCGCCGCCTCGGCAGGGCGGGAGCGCGCAGCGGGTAGTAGCGCGTCCCGTCCGCGACGGCCATCAGGCCACCCCCTCCGCCCACCCGAGCAGCTGGCCCGGGTACGCGAGACTGACGATCCGCTCCGGCATCGGGCCGAGATCGACGAATGCGCCCATGCGGCGCTCCTCGTGGAGTTCCGCGTCCAGCCGGTCGTGTCGCTCGCGGAGCTCGTGCTGCCGCCGGCCGTAGGTCCGCCGCCGGTGCTGCTGGTGCCCCCTGCTCATCTCGTTCCCTCCCCTCTGTCCGGGCCAGCCGATACGGTCACGCCGCCAGACGTTCTGCGGCCCGGAGCCGAGCGCTCCGGGACCGCGGATTGGCCGTCACCTCCGCCGCACTCGGTGTGGCGGGTGTGCCGGCCACCGGGCGCACCCGTGGAGCGCGGCCGCAGACGCACACCGGGAGCTCGGGCGGGCACACGCACCCGCGCCGCTCCGCGGCGAAGAAGCGCTTGACGATGCGGTCCTCGAGCGAGTGGTACGTGAGCACCACCATCCGTCCGCCGGGACGCAGGATCTGCAGGCCGGCGGACAGGGCGATCTCCAGCACCTCGAGCTCGCGGTTGACCGCGATCCGCAACGCCTGGAAGACCCGGGTGGCCGGATGCACGCGGCGCCGACCCGATGGCGGCGCCGGGACCGCGCGTTCCACCACCTCCGCGAGTGCGTCCGCGCTGCCCAGGGCGCCGCGCGAGCGCGCCGCCACGATGGCGCGGGCGATGCGCCCCGCGAACGGCTCCTCTCCGTAGCGGCGGAGCACCTCCGCCAGCTCCCGCTCGTCCAGTCGATCCAGCAGCGCCGCCGCCGGCTCGCCCCGGGACGGATCGAACCGCATGTCCAGCGGGCCGTGCGCCCCGAAGCTGAAGCCGCGCGTGGCATCCGCGAGCTGGTGCGAGCTGAGGCCCAGGTCGAGCAGCAGTCCGTCGGCGGGCACGAAGCCGGAGGCGGACGCCACCTCGGCCAGGTCCTCGAAGTTGGCCTGCCGCAGGACGGCGCGCGCACCGAAGGGAGCGAGACGCCGGGCGGCGCGCTCGATGGCCTCGGGATCCGCGTCGATCCCCAGCAGCCGGCCGTCCGGCGCGATGGCCTCCAGGATCCGGACGGCGTGCCCACCGCCCCCCAGGGTCCCGTCGACATGGAGGCTGCCCGGACGTGGAGCGAGTGCCTGCATGACCTCCTCCACCATCACCGGTACGTGCCCTGCCTCCACTGTCGGGGTCCCGCGGGACGGATCCCGTCCGGATCCCGGAGATGCGCGACGACGATCAGAACCCAAGGCTCTGGAGGTGCTCGGCGAGCACCTCGGGCGCGGACATGGCCGCGCTGTAGGAGGCCCAGGCCTCCGGCGTCCAGAGCTCGACGTGGTCGTGGCCGCCGACGACGACGGCCTCCGTGGTGAGCCCCGCCCACTCACGGAGGGACGGGGGGACCAGCACACGGCCCTGGCGATCGAGCTCCAGCTCGAACGCGTGGGCGAAGACATGCCGGCGGAAGGTGCGCGCGTTGGCGTCGCCGAGCGGCAGGGCGGCAACGCGCTCGGCGAGTCGCTCGAACTCCACCCTCGGGAAGATCGCGAGGCAGGAGTCGAGCCACCGCGTGACCACGGGCGCCTCGGCGAGCTGCGTCCGGAATCGAGCGGGCACGGCGACACGACCCTTGTCGTCCACGGTGTGCCGGTACTCGCCGATGAACACGGTCCGAGCCTCTCCGATTCCCCGCTGCGCCCCACTTTACGCCACTTGGCGCCACTTGGTAGCATCATACACACGGACCCGGGCACGTCAATGCGTTTCCCGGACTGTTCGGCGGCGGTACCGACGTCCGGGGGGAAGGCGGCGGGTCCCGGCGAGGATCGGCAGCATGACGGTGAGCGGGCGCATCGGCGCCGCGCGGGGGGGCGCCGGTCGGCGAGCGGCTCGTAGTACGAAACGGCGGGTGCGAGGGAGATGCAGCCGGTGATAGGCTCCGTCGCCGGAGGTGCGGCAGGAATCGTCATGGCACTCGAGCAGCGGGCCGTCGAAGCAGCGGGGGCGCTCCAGCGCGACCACCTGCGCCGCTGCACGTTCCGCCGGCTCTCGATCGCCCGGCGCGGCGCGACGCCCGTCTACACGGTGGACTGCCTGTACCCGGATCGGGCCGTGCCGATCCCGCTCGGCGATCTGGACGCCGCTCGCGGCATCTGCGACGCATGCGTCGCCGCCCACGTGTTCCGTCCGGACGAGGACTGATCGCAGGCGTCGTCGGCGGACGTGGCCCGGACCGCGGCCCGGCCCGAGGCCAGCCGAACCAGGGGTCAGCCGAACCAGAGGTCAGCCGGACCAGGGGCATGCAGAGGTCGCCCGGCACAGCCGCGTAGAATCGTCCCGTCGACGAGTCGGCCGGACGGTCGCGGGGTCGCGCTCGGGGAGACCCGGGCGGGGCCTCGAGGAAAGTCCGAGCTCCATGACGCAGGGTAGCGGGTAATGCCCGTCCGCCGCGAGGCGAGGACCAGCGCCACAGAGACGAGTCCGGCCCGCGAGGGCCGGGGTGAAACGCGGCAAGCTCTACCCGGAGCAAGGCCGAATAGGAGGGCGATGCCGGGATTCGTCCCGGCGCAGGTGCGTCACCGAGCCCTCGGGTAGGCCGCTCTGAGCCGGCGGGCAACCGCCGCGCCAAGATGGATGACCGTCGTCGCGGGACTCCCGCGACACAGAACTCGGCTTACAGGCCGGCTCGTCGACGCCCCGCCTCACGCCGACACGCGGCTTCGCCCACGTGCGCCATGTCACCCCGGCACTGCCTCACCGCGAGACCGCGACCCTGTGCCACCCCTGGTCGGGCAGGCACCGGTCAGGCAGGCCCGCCTCCCCCAGGATCGACCGCCTCCAGCCCCAGGGCGCGGCGGTAGCGCCGCTCTGCCTCGGCCGCGGCCGCCGGATCGTCCAGGGCCAGGTTTGCCAGCGCGTCCGCCGCCCGGTTGCGACTGCGCGGCTCGTGAACGGCGCTCCAGCGCCGCAGCCCGCCCAGCAGCTGGCTCGCCTCCGCGTGGAGGCCGGCGAGCTTGGCGTCGCGCACCCGCCAGCGGCCGTTCAGTTGCTCCACGATCAGGTTGGAGTCCAGCACCAGGTCCACCTCGCGGGCGCCCAGCCGCCTGGCGAGCCGGAGCGCGAGCACCACGCCCGCGTACTCCGCCACGTTGTTGGTGCGGATCCCCAGCGGACGCGCGATGACCGCCAGCGGTGGCGCGTCGGGGTCGCGCGCGTCCGGCCGCGTCGCGTCGATGAGCACGGCCCCGCACGACGCCGGGCCCGGGTTGCCCCGGGCGGCGCCGTCGGACCGGACGAGCAGCCGCGGATGGACGGCCGGCGTCCCGCTTGCGGCTCCCGACGAGGGGGCTCCCGACGAGAGGTCCGCGGATCCGGGATCCCGGTCGTCCCGCTCCCGGTCCGCGGCCCCTCCCCCGGCGGCCCGGCCCCCGCTCAGGCGGTCCGCTCCACGATGGCGCCGGACACCTCCAGGATCGCCTTCGTGATGTTGATCCCCCGCGGACAGGCGTCCACGCAGTTGAAGATGGTCCGGCAGCGCCACACGCCGTCACGGTCGGAGAGGATCTGCAGCCGCTCCTCGGCCGCCTCGTCGCGCGAGTCGAAGATGAAGCGATGGGCGTTGACGATGGCCGCCGGCCCCACGTAGCCGGGCCGCGCCCAGAACGAGGGGCACGACGAGGTGCAGGCGCCGCAGAGGATGCACTTGGTGGTGTCGTCGAAGACGGCGCGCTGGGCCTGCGACTGGCGTCGCTCCCGCTCGGGCGCCGGCTGGTCGTTGACCAGGAAGGGGTGCACGGAGCGGTACTTGGCGAAGAACCCCTCCATGTCCACGACCAGGTCCTTGACCACCGGGAGACCCGGCAGCGGCGAGACCGAGATCTTCCGCCCGAGCTGGTCGACCCGGATCTTGCAGGCGAGCCGGTTGCGCCCGTTGATCAGCATCGCGTCCGAGCCGCAGATGCCGTGCCCGCAGGACCGGCGGAAGGTGAGCGACGCATCCTGCTCCCACTTCACCATGTGCAGGAGGTCGAGCACCCGCGCCATCGGGTCGACGTCGAGCTGGTACTCCTGCCAGCGCGGCGCCTTGTCGTGCTCGGGGTCGAAGCGCTGAACGCGAAGGTTGACCTGCATGCGATGCGCTCCCGCTCTCAGTACGTGCGCGGCTTCGGCGTGAAGCGCGTGATCGTCACCGGCTTGTAACGGAGGACCGGGCCGGCGTCGCTCCGGCCGGCGAGCGAGTGCTTGAGCCAGTTGGCGTCGTCCCGCTCGGGGAAGTCCTCGCGATAGTGCCCGCCGCGGCTCTCCTGCCGCGCCAGCGCCGCCGTCACCGTGACCTCGGCGCAGTCGAGCAGGTAGCCCACCTCGCGCGCCTCGATGAGGTCCTGGTTGAAGCGGGCGCCGCTGTCCTGGACCCGGACGCCGGCATATCGCTGGCGGAGACCCCGCACCACCCCCTGGGCACGGCGCAGCGACTCGTCGGTCCGGAAGACGCTCACGTCGTCCATCATCACGTCGGCCAGCTCGCGCCGGATCCGCGCCGGCGGCTCCCCCTCCTTCCGGGCACGCAGCGCCTCGAGCTCGCCCCGTACCGGCTCGGCGGCATCCGCGGGCAGGTCGGGCAGGTCGGTCCCGTGCGCGAAGCGCGCCATGTCGCGCCCGGCGCGTCGCCCGAAGACCAGGATGTCCAGGAGCGAGTTGGTGCCCAGCCGGTTCGCGCCGTGGACGCTCACGCACGCGCACTCGCCGGCCGCGTAGAGCCCCGGCACCACGGTGTTCCGGTCGTCGACCACCACGCGGGAGGTCACGTCCGTGGGCACGCCTCCCATTGCGTAGTGCGCGGTGGGCTGGATGCCGACCGGCTGGGTATACGGCTCCACCCCCTGGTAGATGCGCGCGAAATCGGTGATGTCCGGGAGCTTCTCGTCGATCACCGCGCGGCCCAGGTGGTGGACGTCGAGCCAGACGTAGTCCTTGCCGTCCACGCCGCGGCCTTCGCGGATCTCGTTGTAGATGGCGCGGCTCACCACGTCGCGGGGGGCCAGGTCGAGCAGCGTGGGCGCGTAGCGCTCCATGAACCGCTCGCCCTTCCCGTTGAGGAGGATCCCGCCCTCGCCGCGCGCCGCCTCGGAGAGGAGCACGCCGAGCCCGGCCAGCCCCGTGGGGTGGAACTGGTAGAACTCCATGTCCTCCAGCGGGATGCCCGCCCGGTACGCGAGCGCCATGCCGTCGCCGGTGAGCGTATGCGCGTTGGAGGTGATGCGGAAGGCCCGGCCGTAGCCGCCCGTCGCCAGCATCACCGCCTTGGCGCGGAAGACGTGCAGCGTCCCGTCGGCGATGCGGTAGGCGACCACGCCCCGGGCGCTCCCCTCCTCGACGAGCAGGTCCACCACGGTGTACTCGTCGAAGAAGCGGACGTCGTGCTTGATGCACTGCTGATAGAGCGTCTGCAGGATCATGTGGCCGGTCCGGTCGGCCGCGTAGCAGGCGCGCTTGACCGGTGCCTCGCCGAAGTTGCGCGTGTGCCCGCCGAACCGCCGCTGGTCGATGCGCCCGTCCTCGGTCCGGTTGAAGGGCAGGCCGAGGTGCTCGAGTTCGATCACCGTCTCGATCGCCTCGCGGGCCAGGATCTCCGCCGCGTCCTGGTCGACGAGGTAGTCGCCACCCTTGACGGTGTCGAACATGTGCCACTCCCAGTGGTCCTCCTCCTGGTTGCCCAGGGCCGCGCAGATGCCTCCCTGCGCGGCGCCGGTGTGGGAGCGGGTGGGATACAGCTTGGAGAGGACCGCGGTCGGGACGCCCTCGCGGGCGAGCTCCAGGGCCGCGTAGAGCCCGGCGCCCCCGGCGCCGACGATGACCGTGTCGAACTCGTGGATGACCGGCGCGTCCATCGTCACGCCACCACCGGCAGGGTGAGGACCACTGCCGTCCCGGCCGCGAAGAGGATGATCGCGACCACGTAGAGCGTGGACATCGTCAGCAGGCGCGCGCGCGCCCCGTGCACGTAGTCGGTGATCACGGTGCGCACGCCCATGAAGCTGTGGAAGAGCACCATCATCAGCAGGGTCCAGTCGAAGACCCGCCACGCCAGGCTGCCCCAGCGCGCGGCGATCCACGACGCGTTCTCCTGGGACGGGTCGAAGACGAAGTGCATGATGCTGAAGTGCGCGAGCGCGAGCACGAAGAGCATCACGCCCGTGATCCGCATCAGGTACCAGACGAACAGTTCGAACCCGCTGCCCTGGGGGCGGCTGCGGCCCGCGGTGCGGGGGTCGATCGTCACCATGTCGCCGCCCTCCTACGCCCCGATGCCCAGCGCGGGACCGATGACCGGCCGCAGGATGATCACGGCGCCGGGGATCCCGACCACCACGAAGATCACCCAGCTCGCGTACCAGAGCGCCCGGTGATAGACGGTCATCACCGGCCAGAGGTCGATGATCAGGATCCGCAGGCCGTTCAGCGCGTGGTACAGGAGCGCCGCGCCGAGGAGCACCTCGACGATGCGGCCCGGCGTGCTCGCGTAGACCTGGAGGATCGTGTTGTAGGCCTTCGGATCGCCGCCGACGAGGTAGATGTCGACGACGTGGATGACCACGAAGAGCCAGATGGCGACGCCGCTGATGCGGTGAAACGCCCAGGCGAGCATCCCTTCGCGTGCACGGTACCGGAGCAGCATGGCGCCTCCAGGTGTGCGGACGGTCCGGCCCTCAGGCCGGCGGACGATGGACCGGCCGGAACACGGGCCGAGGTCGCCGGCCCGCTCCCTGCCACGTCCCGGGACGGCCCTCGGGCGCGATGCCGGAGCGGGCTCGGGCGTGACCTGCCATATCCGAGCATTCTAGCCACGCGGGAGGGGTCCACGAGGCCCGTTGCCGCGTTCCTGTCGTACCGGCCGGGGCAGGCTATGCTGCGCCCGTCAGGCGTCCCCGTTCGCGTTGGAGGCGGTGGTCGATCGTGAAGCTCCAGGAGTTCCATGCGCGCGAGCTGCTCGCCGCGGCCGGGCTGCCCGTGCCGCCGGGCCGCGTCGCCACGTCGCCGGCCGAGGCCGGCACGGTGGCGCGAGAGCTGCTCGCCGCGGGCGCGCGCGGCGTGGTGGTGAAGGCCCAGGTCCTCGTGGGCGGGCGCGGCAAGGCCGGCGGTGTCAAGCTGGCAGGGACGCCCGAGGAGGCCGAGCAGGTCGCGGCGCAGATCCTGGGCATGACCATCAAGGGGATCGTCGTCCGCAAGGTGCTGGTGGCGCCCGCGTCGGACATCCGGCACGAGTACTACCTGGGCGCCGTCCTCGACCGGGCCGCGCAGCGGATCCTGGTCATGGGCTCGGCCGAGGGCGGCGTGGAGATCGAGCAGGTCGCCAGGGAGAAGCCGGACGCCATCGTGCGGGTCCACGCACACCCGCACCTGGGGCTGCTGGACTACCAGGCCCGCCAGGTCGCGCTGGCGCTCGGGCTGACGGGACCGTACCTGGCCGACGCGGTGGCGATCGCGAAGGGCCTGGTCCGCGTGATGGTCGAGAACGACGCCGACCTGGTCGAGGTCAACCCGCTCGCCGTCGTGCACGAGCGGGCGGCCGACGGGACCGGGATCGACCGGCTGGTCTGCCTGGACGCCAAGATCACGCTCGACGACTCGGCGCTCACGCGCCACCCCGACCTCGAGGCCCGCCGGGACCTGGACGAGGAGGACCCTGCGGACACGGAGGCTCGCGAGCAGGAGATCAACTTCATCCACCTCGACGGCTCCATCGGCTGCCTGGTCAACGGGGCCGGGCTGGCGATGACCACCATGGACCTGGTCAAGCGCGCGGGCGGCGAGCCGGCCAACTTCCTGGACATCGGCGGGGGCGCCAAGGCCGAGACGGTCGCCGCCGCGATGCGGCTGATCCTGGCCGACCCGAAGGTACGGGTGATCCTGGTCAACATCTTCGGGGGGATCACGCGCGGCGACGAGGTCGCCCGCGGGCTCGTGGAGGCGCGCTCCCGGCAGGAACGCGACGTGCCGATGGTCGTGCGGATCGTGGGCACCAACGCCGACGAGGCGGGACGCATCCTGCGCGAGGCGTCGTTCCAGACGGCGGCGAGCCTGGAGGCGGCCGCGGAGCAGGCGGTGGCGGCTGCGCGCGCCCTCGGCGCGGCGGCGGGAGGTGACGGGCGATGAGCATCCTGGTCGGGCGCGACACGCGCCTCGTGGTCCAGGGGATCACCGGGCGCGAGGGCGAGTTCCATGCCCGGCAGATGCAGGCCTACGGCACCCGGATCGTGGGCGGCACCCGTTTCGGCAAGGGCGGTCAGCGCGCGCTGGACGGGACGGTGCCGGTCTTCGACACCGTCCACGAGGCGGTCCGCGAGGGCGGCGCCAACACCAGCGTGATCTATGTCCCCGCGCCGTCGGCTCCGGACGCGATCCTCGAGGCCGTGGACGCGGGGATCCAGTTGATCGTGTGCATCACCGAGCGCATCCCGGCGCTGGACATGCTCAGGGTGATGCCGGTCGTGCGCGAGGCCGGGGCACGCCTGATCGGACCCAACTGCCCGGGCGTCACGTCGCCGGGCCGCGCGAAGGTGGGGATCATCCCCGGCTCCATCCACCGCGAGGGACCGGTGGGGCTGGTCAGCCGGTCGGGGACGCTGACCTACGAGGTGGTCCAGGCGCTCACCGACGCCGGACTCGGTCAGTCCACCTGCGTCGGCATCGGCGGGGACCCCATCATCGGGACCACGCACCGGGACGTCCTGGAGCTCTTCGCCGCGGACCCCGAGACCGAGGCCGTCGTGCTCATCGGCGAGATCGGGGGCAGTGCCGAGGAGGAGGCGGCCGCGTGGGCCGCCGAGCACCTGCGCGACGTCCCCAGGGCGGCCTTCATCGCGGGACGCACGGCCCCCGAGGGGAAGCGCATGGGCCACGCGGGCGCGATCATCAGCGGCGGCTCGGGGACGGCCACGGCGAAGGTGGCAGCACTGGAGGCGGCAGGGTTCCGTGTCGCGGAGACGCCGGGCCAGATCGCCCAGCTGCTGATCGACCAGGGCGTGCGGCCGCAGGCGGTGCGGGCGGGCTGACCGACCGGCCGGCCGATCGACCAGGGGCCTGGCGCCCCGGGTCGCGTCCGGCTGACCGACCGGGCGGCTACACCCCGGCGGACGGGGCCTCCCCTCCGGGGTACAGCGCCGACCACGCGGGCCCCCCGGGCTCCTCGATGAGCTCGACCAGGACACCGTGGCAGCTCCGCGGGTGGACGAAAGCCACCGGCCCCTCCGCCCCCTTGCGCGGCGCGTGGTCGATCAGCTCGATCCCGTCGGCCTCCATCGCGGCGAGGGCGCGCGCCACGTCGGGGACCTCGAAGCAAACGTGGTGGAACCCCTCACCGCGGCTCTCCAGGAACCGCGCGACGCCGGTCGTCGGGTCCGTCGGCTCCACGAGCTCGATCCGGCTGGGGCCGACCGGGAGGAACGCGATCCGCACGCCGTCCGTCGGGATCGGGACCACGGAGTGGAGCGCGAGGCCCAGCCGGTCGTGATAGAAGTGCAGGGCATCGTCCATGTCGCGCACCACCACGGCGACATGGTGGATCGCCCGCAGGCCGTGGCGCTCGGCAAGGTCGCTGGGGATCATGCTGCCTCCTGGCACGGGAATCAGATCGTGATGGACTCGCGGTGCTCGCCCCACGCGGCACGGAGGACGTCGCTCATCTCGCCGAGCGTCGCCTGCGCGTGGACCGCCTCGACCAGCGTGGGGATCACGTTCTCCGAGGATCGCGCCACGGCGCCGAGCCGGTCGATGGCCCGTTCCCAGGCCACCGGGTCGCGTTCCGCTCGGATGCGTCGCACGCGCTCCACCTGCCGGCGCTCCTCCTCCGGGTCGATCCGCTGCAGCGGTGGCGTGGGCGCGGGGCCGTCCACGAACCGGTTGACCCCGACCACGATCTCCTCGCCGGACTCGACCGCGCGCTGCCGCCGGTAGGCTGCCTCCTGGATCTGCCGCTGCTGGTAGCCGGTCTCGATCGCGGCCAGGGTCCCGCCCATCGCGTCGATCTCGGCCAGGTACGCCGTGGCGGCCCGCTCCAGCTCGTCGGTGAGCGCCTCCACGAGGTACGAGCCCGCCAGGGGATCCGGCGTCTCGGTGACGCCCGCCTCGTGGGCGAGGATCTGCTGGGTGCGCAGCGCGAGCCGTGCAGACGCCTCGGTCGGGAGCGCGAGTGCCTCGTCGCGCGCGTTGGTGTGGAGGCTCTGGGTCCCGCCCAGGACGGCGGCGAGCGCCTGGAGGGTGGTGCGGACCACGTTGTTGTCGATCGCCTGGGCCGTCAGGCTGCTCCCCGCGGTCTGGGTGTGGAAGCGGCACATCATGGAACGCTCGCTCCGCGCGCCGAACCGGTCGCGCATGATGCGGGCCCACATGCGGCGTGCGGCGCGGAACTTGGCCACCTCCTCGAAGAGCTCGCTCCAGGCGGCGAAGAAGAAGCTGAGCCGGCCCGCGAAGCGGTCGACGTCGAGCCCCCGCGCGAGGGCGGCCTCCACGTACGCGATGCCGTCAGCCAGGGTGAAGGCCAGCTCCTGTGCGGCCGTGGCCCCGGCCTCGCGCATGTGGTAGCCGCTGATCGAGATCGTGTTCCATTTCGGCAGCTCTGCCGAACAGAATTCGAAGATGTCGGTCACGAGCCGCATGGAGGGCCGGGGCGGGTAGATGTAGGTCCCCCGCGCGATGTACTCCTTGAGGATGTCGTTCTGGGTGGTGCCGCTGATGGCACTTCGCGGCACGCCCTGCCGCTCCGCCGCCGCCACGTAGAACGCGAGCAGGATCGCGGCGGTCGCGTTGATCGTCATCGAGGTGCTGACCCGGTCGAGGGGGATCCCGGCCAGCAGCGTCTCCATGTCGGCCAGGGAGCTGATCGGCACGCCGACCCGCCCGACCTCCCCCTCCGCCTGCGGGGCGTCGGCGTCGTAGCCCATCTGGGTGGGCAGGTCGAAGGCCACCGACAGCCCGGTCTGTCCCTGCTCGAGCAGGTACCGGAAGCGGCGGTTGGTCATCTCGGCACTGGCGAAACCGGCGTACTGGCGCATGGTCCAGAGGCGGCCGCGGTACATGGTGGGCTGGACGCCGCGCGTGAAGGGGAACTCCCCTGGCCGGCCCAGGTCCCGGTCCTCGTCCAGCCCGGCGAGGTCGGCGGGAACGTACAGGTCGGCGATCTCGATCCCGCTGGACGTCGAGAAGCCGGGTCGGCGCTCGGCGTGGTCGCGCAGGGCGGCGGCCCGGGTGGTCTCGCGCCACCGCCGGCGCCCGGGATCCTCGGGTTGCAGGGGGACGGCCCCGGACACGGCGTCCGCCGGGCTGACCCCATCGCCGGGACGAACCGGTCCGGCGCCGGTCGCGGTTCCCGCTCCCTCCGCTTCGCCGCTCATCCGATCACCACCAGCTCGTCTCCCCGTTCCACCCGCGCGCCGGGCTCGACGCGCACCTGCTCGATGGTACCCGCCCGGTGGGCCACCACCTCGTTCTCCATCTTCATCGCCTCCAGGGAGCAGAGGCGGCTGCCCGGTTCCACGGTGTCACCCGCGGTCACCCAGACGCGCACGATCCGGCCCGGCAGAGGCGCCCGGACGATCTGGCGCCCTCCTCCTCCGCCGGCGTCGTGGCGCTGCACGCGCTCCCGGAGGGCCGCCCGACGTGCCGGCTCGAGAATCGCCTCGAAGCGCCAGCCGTCCACGACGGCCTCGACCCGGATGGTACCCGCCGCCTGGCCGTGCTCGGGCGGCAGCCGGCGGACCGCGCCCACCGGCGAGGCCGGCCGGTTCGCATCGATCGGCAGGTCGACGACGAGGCGCGGGTCGCCCTCCACCGAGATCCGCACCATCCCGGACCCGGGGGCGCCGGTGCCGGCGAGGCGGGTGGGCGCGGCTCCGGACCCGTGCGCGCCGGTGCCGGCGACGTGGGTGGGCGCGGCTCCGGCCCGGGGCCCGGTCGCCTGGCGGCCGGGCCGTTCGGTGGCCCGGGCTTCCTGCCCGCCGGGCGCCGCCGCGGCCCGAGCCCGCTGCCGGTCCGGTCGCGTCACGCCGGCCATCGGTCGACCGCCTCGCGCCTGGCCGCCTGGACCCATGGATCGACGGCCACCGGGTCCGGGTCCGGGTCCGCTCCGAACCGGGCGAGGTCTCCGGGCGGAAGGCCGGTGGCCGGCGTCCCATCGCCGGACGAGCCGGTCTCGAGCCCGGCGAGCCACGCCGCGGCGAGCTGCGCCGCCCGTTCCGCGGCCCGGGCACGGAGCGCCGCGGGCCGCCAGCGGTCGGGCACGAAGGACGTCGAGACGCGGCCGGAGCTGAAGGCGCGATCACCGGCGATCCAGCGATGGAACGGCAGGGTCGTCTGGATGCCGGTCACCTCGAACTCCTCGAGCGCCCGGCGGAGCCGGGCGATGGCGCCGGGACGATCGGCGGCCACCACCATCAGCTTCGCGAGCAGCGGGTCGTAGTCGGTCCCCACCACGACTCCCGGCTCGACGCCCGAATCGACCCGCACGCCGGGTCCGGCGGGGACACGCCAGCGGCCGATCGTCCCGGACACCGGTGCGAACGAGCGACCGGGATCCTCGGCGCTGATCCGCACCTCGATGGCGTGGCGCGACGGGCGCGCGGCGACGCGGGCAGCCGCCAGCACCGCCCGCGAGAGCGGCTGGCCGGCCGCGATCCTGAGCTGCTCGTGGACGAGGTCGAGGCCGCTGACCAGCTCGGTGACCCCGTGCTCCACCTGCAGCCTGGTGTTCACCTCCAGGAACCAGAAGTGGCCCTCCGGGTCCAGGAGGAACTCCGCGGTGGCAGCGTTGCGCAGCCCGAACGCGCCCGCCACGGCAACCGCCATCGCATGCACCTCTCGACGGCGCCGGATGGTCAGACCCGGGGCGGGTGCTTCCTCGACCAGCTTCTGGTGCCGGCGCTGCACCGAGCAGTCGCGCTCGCCGAGCGCCACCACGTGGCCGTGGGCGTCGCCCAGGAGCTGCACCTCCACGTGCCGCGCACCGTCCACGTAGCGCTCGAGGTAGACCGACCCGTCGCCGAAGGCGGCCCGTGCCTCCCCGGACGCGGCGATGAGCGCCCCCGGCAGCTCCTTCGGGTCGTCGACCCGTCGCATCCCGCGGCCCCCTCCCCCGGCGGCGGCCTTCACCATGAGCGGCCACCCGACGCGCTCCGCCTCGGGGAGCACGGATGCCGCCGCCTCGAGGCTCGCCACGGGCGCCGGCTCCAGCGTGCCCGGCACCACCGGCACGCCCACCGAGCGCGCGGCGCGCCGCGCAGCGAGCTTGTCGCCCAGCCCGGCCAGGGTCCCGGCCGATGGCCCGACGAAGACGATGCCCGCCTCGTCACAGGCCCGAGCCAGTGCCTCCCGCTCCGACAGGAACCCGTAGCCCGGGTGGACGGCCCGGGCACCCGATGCGCGGGCTGCCGACACGATCGCGTCGACGTTCAGGTAGCTCGCCTCCGCCGACGGGGGACCGATGCGCACCGCGAGGTCGGCTGCCCGCACGTGCGGCGCGGCGGTGTCGGCGTCGCTGTAGACGGCGACGGTCTCGCAGCCCAGCTCCCGGCAGGCACGGATGATCCGGACCGCGATCTCGCCCCGGTTCGCAACCAGGACGCGGTCGAAGGGCGGCCTCATCGGACCCCCTCCCCTCGCCGGGGCCCCTGCACCACCACACGTCTTTGCACAAAGACGGGGACACCGGGGGCGCCGACCGACCCCACCGCGGCAGCGCACTCCCGGATGCCTCGCCGCGGGATGACCACCCCGCGGATGTCGGCACGTCGCGGCCTCTCGGCGATGCTCGACGCGCCTGCTGCCGCCATGCACGCGAGGCCCTGCACCGGCACTCCCCCTGCGCCGGATGCGGCGCAGTGTCCGTGCACAAAGACAACCTGCCGCCGCGCAATCACAGCGGGATGTTGCCGTGCTTGCGCGCCGGGTTGCGCTCCCGTTTGCCGGCCAGCATCTCGATGGACCGGATGAGGCGCGGGCGCGTCT
>JAJYDP010000515.1 GCA_021777365.1 Chloroflexota bacterium
GGTGCGAGACCAGCGCGGTGCTCACACCGAGCGCCGCCCCGACATCGCACACGCAGTGCTCACCGTGGCCGAGCAGGGCAATGACTCGTGCGCGTGACGGCTCGGCGATGGCGCGCAGGGCATCGAGCGTCTCCTGCGGGAGGCTGGGTGCTTCGGTCGGCGTCTCAAACATGGCGTCATTCTAACGGGCGTTAGTCAAACAGGTATTAGATTCACTTCGTCCACTGATCCATGCCGTCCGGCCCGTCTTCATCGAGAGGTCGCCGGTCGCAGCGCGGGAGGTGATCACCGGGCGCTCCAGCCGCTGTCCGCGTGCACCTCGCTCCTGGTGACACGCGAGGCCGCATCGCTGACAACGGAGAGGCCGAGGGATGCCACCTCCTCGGGTCTGCCGGACGCCGGGACCCCACGGTATCACCCGGCACACCACCACGGGCCGCGGTCCATCGACCGGAGTGGGTTCCTCGCTTGCGGCTGCTCTCTGTACCGCCGCATGGCGGATGGATCGCGAGGAGCACAGGGTTCGATGAAGATCGCCATCGTCACGGAAGACGGCCGCACGGTCAGCCAGCATTTCGGTCGGGCGCCCTACTACGCCGTCTTGACCGTCGAGGGCGACGTCATCGTGGAGCGCGAGCTGCGGCCGAAGACGGGACTGCACCTCACGGGCGCGCCGCGCGAGGAACGCGCCGGATCGGGACCCCACGGCACGAGCCCGGAGGCCCAGTCGCGCCACGACCAGATGGCGCAGGCGATCGGCGATTGCTCGGCGCTCATCGCGGGCGGCATGGGACAGGGCGCGTACGATCGCTTCACCGCGCTGGGCCTGCGCCCGGTGGTGACCGAGATCCCGGGCGTGGAGGCCGCCGCCCTGGCGTATGCTCGCGGCCAGCTCCTCAACCGGGTGGAGCGCCTCGACTGACGGGCTCCGTCTCGACCGGAGGCATTGCCTCGACTGGCGATCGTCCGACCATGGACCCCCCATCGACGTGAGACGGGCCGCGCGACGCCGGCCTGGCGGATGAGCAGACCATGACCCAGTCCGGGGCCCCGAAGGCGGAGCGGGGCCTCTCGCTCTCGGACGCGGATCGCTACCTGCTCGTCCTCCGCTGGGCCACGATCGGGGCCGCGGTCCTGCTCGCCCCGTTCAGCGGGACGGCGACGGGCTCACTCCTCGCACCGTTCGGCGCGGTGATCGCCGTCAACCTGCCGCTGTCCGCGTATGCGGCCCGACGTCGGCCGTTCGTGGACGGCCAACCGGCGGCGATCCTGGCCGTCGATGCGGCACAGGCGCTGGCCGCCACCCTCCTCGCCGGCGGCGCGCACAGCCCCTTCTTCCCGCTGTTCCTGCTGCTCATGGTGGAGCTCGCGATCGCGTATCCCGCCAGGTTGGCCGCGGCGTGGATCCCGACTGCGGGCGCGCTGCACGTGGCGGCGGTCGTCGTCAGCCAGCAGGGTGACTGGACCGTCCTGGCCGCCTACAGCCGCTCGGCCGCGGCGTGATCGAGCGCCCGCGCCAGGGCCTCCTCCTGGGGCCGCGTCAGGCGGTCCTCGAGGATCGGCACGTACAGCTCTTCCTCCGCGAGATGCGTCTTGAGGAGGACGTACAAGCGCAGCAGCGCCCGGCGCAGTGCCAAAACCGCGCCCCGGCCGGCGTGCGCCTCCGGGTGCTCGATGAACGCGCCCAGCGCCGCGACCAGCCGGTGGATCTCGACGTGCTCGTGGGCGAGTGAGGCGGTCGTGCCGTGCTCGGTGCCGAGCCGCTCGAGGGTTGGCCAGACAGCCGCCTCGACGGCCTCCATGTGCGGTATGAGCAGGCTCGTCAAGCCCTGGTGCACCTCGCGCAGCTCAGGCAGCCGCTCCACGAGCCGGGACGTGTCCAGGCAGTCACTGTTGAGACAATCGGCCAGCGCATTTAATCGGTCGACGTAGTGCCAGAGCCGATCGTGGTGCTCGTGCGACACTCGCTCCAGGGTCTGCATCGCTCACCCTCCTGTGGCCGTCGCCACGCCTGACACAGTACGCCGGCGGCAGGCCGTCCGGCACCGGCAAAGGTCCCGAAGTGGCGCGACGGCTCTGGACGTGCGGGGGGCCCTGGGCGCGGGCGCGGGCGCGGGCCGCCACAGTCGGTGGCTCGCCGACGCGGGCTGGGATGTCACCGCGGTCGACGTCTCACAAGCGGCACTGGCCAAGCTCGACGCCGCCGCGACGCGGGCAGGGCTGACCGTCCATACCGTCGTCGGCGACATGGGCGATTACCTGACCCGGGGTGAGCGGTTCGACCTCGTGGTCCTAGCCAACATCCATCCTGCCGCCGCCGAGTGGTCCGCGCTGTTCGGCGCGGTCGCGACCGCCGTGGCGCCCGGCAGGCATCTCTTCTTCGTGGGGCACCACCGCGATGCCCTTGGCCGGGCAGGGCCGCCCGACCCGGCACGCCTGTACACCGAGGAGCAGCTCGGCGTAGTCTTCCCGGGCCTCCACGTTCTGAACCTGGAGCGCCGGGAAAGCGGACGCGCCGATGACCGCGCGCCGCTCGTGGACATGGTGGCCTGGGCCGCCCGGCCGGCACGCACTGGACCGGGTGCGTGATGGCCGCTGCGGATGCCCTCGCCGCCCACGAGGACGTGCGTGGCCCGGGTTCGCTGCCCGGGCGTCGGGGCGATGGCTCGCGTCCCAGCGAGGTCTCCTGGCACGGTATGCTGGCGGCGCTCCGGGTCCCCGCGTGCGCCTGGTACTGGGCGGGCAGTTCCTCTCGGGGGTCGACACCCGGCCGCAGGCGATCGCGCAGGCCTGGCTGGTGCTCGATCTCAGGCGTTGGGCCGTCGCGCTGGCGATGATCGCGACGCTCCAGTTCCTCCCCATGCTGGTGTTGTCGCTCTGCAGCGGCGTCCTCGCCGACCGTCTCCCGCGCCGGTATCTGCTCCTGGTCACGCAGACCGTGCTGATGCTGCAGGACGTCGTCGTCGCGGCCCTCCGCCACCTCGCCGGCCGCGCGCGGAAGCGCGGGCCCGACCGGCAGCTTCGTGCTGAGCCGGGCGAGGATCTCCGCCACGCCGACGACGTCCTCCCGACACCAGCGGTGGGTCTCCCCGACGTCCATGTACGACGAAGTCGAAGCGACGCACGCCCACGAACAGGTGACCACGCAAGTCCCGCACCCGATGCAGACATCCGGGTCCACGGTGGGGAGCCGCACCTCACGGAACACGACCCCGTCTGACGGCGCTGTCCGCTGCTCGCCGGCAATCGCTCGTGTGACTGCCATTGAACAGATTCGGTCGGCGTGAAGGGCTGACCACCATGCGAGAGGGCGTCCGCGTCGGTCGGCAACCATCGGGATGTCGGGCGGCGATCCCGACGGGACCGCCCGCCTGGCCCCGCCGGCCCACGCACCGGCGACCGATCGCCGGACGACACGTGCAGCCGCCTGACTACCGACCGTCAGCAACCGGCCATTGCCGGCCTTCTCCCGGACCAGCAACCGGTACGGCTCCGGACCCGGATCTCCCAGCTGCGGACCTGTGCAGGCCGCCGCCGATCTCCGATCCCAGTGTCGGACCAGAGATCGATCCTGATCGAGCAGCACGCGGCGCCGCGCCAGGGCCCGCTACTGGTGCGCACCGGCGCCCTCGCCGCGACCATTGTGGCAGCCGGTGGTGCTGGTGACTCACTGGTCTTTCGAGTGTCCCCGTCGCTTGCGTGCGCGGCGCTCCGCAGAGACGGCATCAGGAGGCCGCCGGGCACGCCGACTATGGCAAGGAAGGGACCGTAGCGCGTCCACTGGCGACCGGCATCGGCGGCATCCCGGTCCTCCTCGGCGGCCGGCTGCCGCATCGCGTGTTCGACGGGCTGGTGGGCTTCGCAGCCGGCGCTATGATCGCGATCAGTGGCCACGAGATCGGTGCAGGTCTCGCGGACGAGCGCGTCGTCACGTTGGTTGCCGCCAGCCTCGCCGGCCTTGCCGTCCTCGGTGTCCGGGCCGCGCCGCGCGCCTTGGGCCCAACGACGTCCCGCCGGCTCAATCGCGGCTCTCCCGTCGCCCTTGTAGTCAATTCTACGACCTCGTCGAGAGCCTGATGGTGATCGCCACCTACGCCCGTTCCGGAGCGACGGTCGGACTGGGTGTCCAAAAACCATCGGACTGGGTGTCCGAAATCAGCGGAATGCGCAGCGTCGGGCTGGCCGCGCTCTCGGGCCTCGGTGAGCCGCTCGGTGCGCTCCCGGCCGGGGAAGTCCTTGGCTTCGCCCTGCCGCCCTCGATCAGGGGAGCGCTGGCGGCGGGCGCGATGATCGTGCTGGCGGGGATCGAACTCATTCCCGAGGCCTTCAG
>JAJYDP010000516.1 GCA_021777365.1 Chloroflexota bacterium
TTGAATCCGCCGATCCTGAAGAGCGCCGCAGTTTTCTTTGGGGCGGAGCTCGACCGCCGGTCCTCGAGGTGACCCGCTACATCGACGCGCAGCGGGCCGCCTTCGGAGTCGAGCCGATCTGCCGGGCCCTCGCGATGGCCCCCTCCTCCTACTACGCCGCCCGCAGCCGGCTACCCTCGGCCCGCTCGCTCCGCGACGCGGTACTCAAGGCCGACATCGGGCGCCTCCACCGGGCCAACTACGCGGTCTATGGCGCGCGCAAGCTCTGGCATGCCCTCCGCCGTGAGGGGACCGTGGTGGGACGCGACCAGGTGGGCCGCCTGATGCGCGGGCTCGGCCTGCGCGGCGCCGTGCGGGGCAAGACCCGGCGGACGACCGTCCCGACCCAGGTCACCGAGCGGCCGGCCGACCTCGTCGAGCGGGTCTTTGCCGCACCCGCCCCCAACCGCCTGTGGCTGGCCGACATCACGTACGTCTCGACCTGGTCGGGCTTCTGCTACACGGCCTTCGTCATCGACGCCTTCAGCCGCAAGATCGTGGGCTGGCGGGTGTCGAGCTCGCTCCGGGCCGAGCTCGCCCTCGACGCGCTGGAGATGGCCATCTGGAGCCGGCGATCCAGCCCCCTCGCCGGCCTGGTCCACCACAGCGATCGGGGGGTGCAATACCTCGCCATCCGCTACACCGAGCGCCTGACTGACGAGGGTGCCGTCACCTCGGTCGGCTCGAAGGGCGATAGCTACGACAAGGCTTATGCAACTGACTGCACCTCATGGGCCATGTCGGGCGTCGAATCCTCACGCGCGGCGGATCGCTGGCGGCTCCGGTATGCCTTCTGGCAGCAGGACATGCTGCACCACTTCTTGCCACTCCGAAGGGAGGGCCGCGCCGGGATGATGTTGCCGCACCAGCCGCACAAGCGGTGGAGCTCCGGGCGCGGGAAGAGACGTTTGCCGTGGCCCGCGACAAGCACGGACGCGATGCGCCCACTGCGCGCCCAGGCATTGACCGTCTTGGGATGGGCGCCAAGGAGTCCGCAGATCTCCGGCAGGGTCAGCAGGCCGCAGGCGCGCAGGCGGGTGAAGTGGTCGGGCAGCCCGTACTTGTGGCGCAGGTCGGCGACGATGCCGGCCGTGAACCGGGACGCGACGCCAGGCTGGAGTCCAGCCGCGTTGAGGAGGTCGGCCGCCTGAGCGTCGGTGTGCTCCTCGAGCAGGCGGTCGAGGGTGGCCACCACGGCCGCACCGGTCCGCCGCAGGTCGGGCGCCGAGACGGGCAGCGGCAGGCGGAGCGTCCGGGTCGCACCGCCGCGGAAGCGGACGTGGACGACGATCTCGGTCGTGCGCAGCAGGGTGACGTCCTCGAGCAGGAGCCGGACCATCCGCTTGCGCTCCCGCTGCGGCGTCGCCGGATCGGCCCACAGGCGCGGGAAGTCGGTCGCGAGCGCGAGGATCCGGGCCCGCTCGGCTGGGTCGACGAGCGAGCGGTCCGTCTCGCGGGCGCGCTCGTACACCTCCTGCGCATCAGCGAGCGCCCGCAGCTTCGCGTTCCAGTCGGCCTCGAGCGAGTCCGCGACCAGGCGGTTGTCGGGATCGACTCGCAGGTACCGGCGCTGGGCGAGCTCGGCCTCATAGCGGGCTCGCTCAACCTGCGTTCGGCGCAGACCGTCGGCCTCTGCAGAGCGCGCGGCGAGCTCCGCCTCGACGTCCAGGGCGGCCTCGAGCGCGAGCGGGCTGACGGTCTCGACGAGCAGGTCGCCGATCGCCCGGTCGATCCCGGCGCCGACGAGCCTGGCGCAGCTTGGCTGCGCGTGCTCGATCCCCTCGCGCTGGCAGTGGTACTCGGGGACGAGCGTGCCGTGGGCAGCATAGTAGCGGACGCCCATCCGGCCTCCGCAGCGGCCGCAGACCACGATGCCCTGGAGGAGCGCCGGGCCTTCCCGTGGCGGGCCCGCCCGGCGGTCAGTGCCGTGCGCAGTGGCGTTGCCGGCGAGGCGATGCAGGTTCGCCTCGTACTCGTCCCAGGTGATGTACCCGGGGTTGCGGTCGAGCAGCAGGGTGTGCCACTCCTCGCGCGGCAGGGGGATCCGGGATGCGGTCCCGGTCACGGTTCGCTTGGCGCGGGTCCGCCCGTACACGAAGGCGCCCGTGTATCGCGGGTTCTTGAGGGTGCGCAGGGCCCGGTTGTGGAGGAGCGGACCCCAGGCGACCTCGCCGGCATGGGGTCCGGTCGCCAGGCGGCGCGGGAAGAGGAGGCCCTGCTCGCGGAAGGCGCGCACGGTCGCCGTCGCCGAGCCGGTCCGCCGGAACGTCAGAAAGAAGGTCCGCACGGCGGCGACGACCGCGGCGTCGGGATCGAGCACCACCCGGCCCGCGGGATCGGTCACATAGCCGACCGGCTGGCGCATCTCGAGCTCGCCGCGGGCGGCCTTGGCCCGCTGGCCGCCCAGGAGACGTGCCCGCAGCACGTGCAACTCGGCCTCGCTCATCGTGCCTTTGAGACCGAGCAGGAGGCGGTCGTTGAAGTGCCCGGGGTCATACAGGCCGTCCTCGTCGCAGATCAACGTGTCGGTGAGCGCGCAGATCTCGAGCAGGCGATGCCAGTCGGTCGAGCTGCGGGCAAGCCGACTGACCTCGAGGCCCAAGACAACGCCGACCTCGCCGAGCCCGACCGCGGCGACGAGGCGAGCGAAGCCCTCGCGATCGCTGTCGGCGCCCGAGCGCCCCTGGTCCGAGTCGATGACGACGATCCGCTCGGCGGGCCAGCCGAGGGCGATCGCCCGCTCGCGCAGGGCGTACTGACGCTTGGTGCTCTCGGTGTTCTCGAGCACCTGGCGGAGCGTGCTCTGGCGGACGTACAGGTACGCCGACCGAGCGAGGTGGGTGGCCCGGATCTTGCTGTGCTGGTCGGCGTTCATCGCATCACCTCGAGGGAGCATGTCCGGGGAGCGAGGACCATGTCCGCAAGAATGCCGACGAGCTCGCGGTCGAGCCCGCCGCCGACGACGCTCGGGACGCGCAGGGGGCGGACCGGCCGCTCGTGAACGGACGCGCTCCGATCGGGCGGGCAGGCTGCCATCCAGCTCGCCAGACCTGCGCCGCGCAGGATGGCGAGCCCTCGTGGCGTGACGGTCACCGGCAGACCCAGGGCTCCTGCCCGCAACGCCTCGTACGTGCGTTCGAGCGTCGCCGCCGAGGCCGTGATCCTCAGCCCGCCTGGCGGAGCCCCCTTTTTCGACGCGCCATCGCCCGCTCGACGCTGCGCCGGTGAACGCTGATCCCGAACTGCTCCTCCACGCCCCGGGCAAGGTCGGCCGATGTGAGGGAGGGTTCCGCGGCCTGCCGTGCTGCCAGCGCGTCGACGACCGCGTCGCTGAGCTTGTGGGCCCGTCGCGGCCCAGGGCGCTCGGGGATGAGGCCCGGCAGGCCCTCCGCTGCGAAGCTCGCCGCCGTCGCATAGAACCCTTGCCGGCTGACTCCGAACGCCATCGCCGTCTCGGTCACCGAGTGGCCCTCGTCGCGGACCCGCCGCAGCATCTCGTACCGGACCTGAACGAGGTCGTGCGGATCGAAGAACGGGTTCCCCGACCGAAACGCCGGGTCGCGGACGGCGTCGGGATGGGGATGGGCGGCGTGCTGGCCACGCAGCGCGGCGAGCTTGCGGTCGGCGTCCACGAGCGTCCTCCTCACCACAGAATGTCATATGTATTATGCCGCACCAACAGCGCCCAGCGCGGCCAAGATCATTCAGAGCAGACGCCACTTCACGCTCGAATGCGTTCCTCTCGACGCCGTCTGCCACGCTGATCATCCTCCATCTTGCGGCACAATCGCCAAGACAAGAGCGGCGGAATCTCATGGACACCTCCGGTCGAGCTCGTCGACGAGGCGGACAAGGGCGCGCAGGTCGTCGGTCCGAAAGCAGCTCCTGCCGGCGGCGAGGACGAGGAACGGATCAGGGCCTTGCACGTCGGTCCAGGCGGCCGGCAGCGAGCGCACCCGCGTCTCGCCAGGCCGACGAAAGAAGACCCGGTGCTCGCCCCAGGTATGGGCGTACCCGACGAGCTCGAAGTCCTGGCCGCACAGGGGATGGAACGGGTGGGTCACATGGAAACGCGACGGAACGGGCTCACCACCTGCAGTTGACGGCGTACGCCAAGGGCGTCGTCGAGACGGTCAACGGGCTCTACAAGGCCGAGCTCATCCACCGCCGGGCGCGCTGGAGCTCGGTCGAGGAGGTCGAGCTCGGCACGGCCGCCTGGGTCGACTTCTGGAACGAGCGCCGCCTGCACGAAGCCTGCGGCTACGCCCCGCCAGCGGAGTTCG